>JBATYG010000766.1:0-3364 GCA_049673945.1 Occallatibacter sp. | reverse complement strand
ATTCGCCGCATGAACATGTCTTAACTGTACATCGCGGGAGGCCACGCCGCGACTCGATCGATCAATATCACCCGATCAGCGTCGCGTCGTTCTGTTCGAAGAGCGCGGCCAGCGCCTTTGGATTGCGGTCCTTCATCGCGTGAAGGCCGTTGATGAGCCGAAGGATTCGCGGCGTCATGCAGAGCAGGTAGCGCACCGGGCCGGGGCCGGGATTCCAGTAGGTATGCACCGTGCCGCGCGGAACCAGAACTCCTGCACCCGCGTGAAGATCGATAACCTCATCGCCCCTCCTGACACAAAGCGCGCCTTCGAGCACGTACCAGGCCTCGTCGTCTTTATGGTGAAGATGCGGCGGGGCAATGAGATGAGGAGAATCGAAGGTTCCGCCCTCATCGCTCCACTCTGCGATGACAAAGGAGCTGTCAGTGGATCCGAGATTCTTGCCGGCAAGAGGCGGGGCGACCATGACTGTCTCCTCAGTGAGTGAGAGGCGGTTCATTCCTGATGCGCGCTACGGCTGCTTCTCAGGAGATATTTTGGCATCTTTTGACTGCTGGGTTTCTACACGGAAGCGCTTGTAGTCGTAATCGCGCTCGGTGAAGTGCTGGCGGTAATTCTTGAGTATTAGCACGCGCGCCTGCACCATGCCCTCGGCGCCGACGGGCAGCCACAGCTCGCCGTTGACGAGTCCCTGCTCGAAGTGAAAATTCGAGCCCTTCTGCACGTTGGCGAAGAGGCCGCCCGCGACGTGGAAGTTGTCAGTAAACCGGGCGTCGAGATGCACCACCTGGCGATCGGCTTCGTCGATCCAGACCGTACCCTGCAGCTTCTTTGAGGCGTCCTCGGCGATGCCGTGCGTCTTCGCATCTTTGCGGCCCACGAAGTCGAAGACGATTGCCGGGCGGCCATGATAGGTTTCGCGCCTCTCGTTGTGCACGTCCATGATTTCGAGCAGGCGGCTGACGGTGATGCTGGGCCCCTCGAGCGCCTGGCCGCGCGGTGTCGTCTCCGCCTTCTCGACGAGCTTCATCACGCGGTCGGTTTCCTTCTTTTGATCGTGGTCGCTGAGAGGCTGGCCGTTGCGCTTTACTGTCCGCTCGATCAGGTGGCCCTTGACGAAGAAGTCTTCGCGCTCCTCGGTCTCGGTCTTCGTCACCTTGCCGTCGGCGTCGATGTCCTCGACCGTGGCCAGCGAATTGAAGGTGTAGGACTCGCGGATCTTGTCCAGCTCCCGCTGGTGTTCTTCTACCTCGCGCAGCAACTGGTGAATCTCCGGCAGCGGCCTGGCGGGCTGCGGATCAAGCGCCAGGGGCTCAAGCGCGATGAGCCATCCGGGCAGCAGAAAAAGCATGCAGCTCATAGGCCAGAAGAGTCTTGATTGCCGCATGAAGTTTAAACACCCCGCGTGAGCGTCGATTCCCGCCAGCCTGCCGGTGACGCTGCTGTTTTTGACCCGGTGGATATCTGGAAGTCATGCCGTAACGCCGGCCGAGCGAGAAGAAAAGCTTCAATCTATCGTCCTGGTCATGCTATACCCTTGAAGCAAGGGTCGAGTTTCAAGCTATTGCTGCAGACGCTCCATCGGAGGAGACGATCCCATGTTTCGACTGCTGATTCAGTGGATCTTGAGCGCAGTTGCGTTGATGATCGTATCGAAGATTGTCCCCGGCTTTTACGTCACCAACCTCTTATCCGCGTTCATTGCGGCGCTCGTGATTGGCTTCTTGAACGCGATACTCGGCTTTCCGCTGAAGCTGATCACATTTCCCCTCACCATCCTCACCTTCGGCGTATTCCTGCTGGTCATCAATGCTGCGATGATCCTGCTGGCGTCAAAGGTTGTCGGAGGCCTCGATGTCTATGGCTGGGTTCCGGCTTTCTGGGGAGCGGCCGTTCTTGCAGTGATCAGCCTGCTGATCCGGGCCTTCTCAAGCGAATAGCCCGGGCGTCCTGACCTTCCCTGGATGCACCGCGCGCGCTTACTGCTGCACAGCAACAGCCGCTGTAGCTGTCTTCGCGTGCGGATGCCGTTTAGTGGCAGAGTTACGCTTCCGCTGCAGGTGCGGAGCAGCAGGCAGCGCCGCCTCGGATTGAGGCTTCGCCGCCTCACTGGCAGGATGCGTAAGGACGGGCCGATTCAACGTCTGCGGAGTGCGCATGGCGCCTGCGTTTGAGAAGCCTCCCGGCGCGCCAACACGCAGAGGCATCGCAATAACACGCTGGGCCTGGGGGGGATGAACGTGGGAATAAACGCCCCAGCCGCCGCCACCCACCGCGAGTACGATTGCCGCTGCAGCCGCTCCACGCGTGAAACTGCTCTGCATCCATCGTTCACGAGACCACCGTTCCCGGGAGAGGGGCCACGCGACGATGCGGGCCGTGGGCGGAGCCTTGATCAACGCCTGCTGGACCGCCTGCTGGACCCGGTCTTCAAGGCCACCGGGGGCCGGCAGCCCGGCAATCAGCCGCAGCGTTGCTTCAGCCTGACGGCCGGCCTCGATGGCGCGGGAATCTTCAAGGTGCGAGTTCATCGGATACTCCTGGAATGGTTAAGCAGGTCGGCCATGAGATTGCGCGCGCGAAAGAGACGCGAGCGAACGCTGGACTCCGTAATGCCGAGCACCTCGGCAATCTCAACGCTGTTGAGCTCGTCGAAGGCGGAAAGCATGAGCACCTGGCGCTCCTTGGGTGGCAGCGTGTCAACGCAGGCGAGCACATGGGCGTGATGCTGCGCCGCAGCGGCGCGCTCCTCTGCAGTGAGGCCGGCGGCGGGCAGCACGCGCGCCATCTCTTCGATGTCGTCGGTTTCGGGCCGGGTCTTCGCACGGCGTTTGCGGTCCAGCACGATGTTCCAGACAATGCGGATCAGCCAGACGCGATGATCGCGCACCTCGTCCAGCGTGTCGCGGTGGCGCAGGACCCTGAGAAAGGCCTCCTGCACGGCATCTTCGGCGTCTGCTGGATTGCGCAGGACAGAATAAGCCACCCGGTAAAGGGTCGAGGCGTATTCACTCACAAGAGCCGCAAGCGCTGCCCCTTCGGCGTGCTGGTAGGTTTCATCCTGCACGGAACGTGGTGCGATCTCCATCCAACCTGCAAATACTGGGCTCGCGCTCATACCCCTGCAAGACGCAGCCGCCCCCGGGAGTGCTCAGGTCTGAGCGGAAAGGCCATGAGCGGCAAGGCCCAGCATGGCTTTGCACAGGCCCTGGCTACTGACCGGAGAGCTTCTGTGAGGCTATCGTACCGGCGGCCCCATCCTTAGCGCCGTCTTTCACCTTCGCCCAGACGGTGCGCGCCTGATCCTGCTTGCCTTCAGCAACATAGAGGTCTGCCAGGTTCAGCTGCGCCACGGCTGCCGAAA
>JBATYG010000765.1:0-2913 GCA_049673945.1 Occallatibacter sp. | reverse complement strand
CAGGCCGCATGCTGGTGAATGGTCTTGGCGCTCTTGCCACGGGGATCACCACGCTTGTGGTGCTGGTGGCGAAGTTCGTCGACGGGGCGTGGATCACCGCGCTGCTGGTCGCCGTAATGATCTTTGCCATGCGCGCGGTGAACCGCCACTATCGCGGCGTAGCCCGGGAAACCGCCCTCAACCGGCCCATAGTTCCCAGCGACATTGTGGAGCCGATCGTGGTGATGCCCATTGACCAGTGGAACCGCATCACGGAGAAGGGACTCTCGTTTGCGCTGTCGATGTCGAACGACATCCGCTGCGTTCACGTGATGAGCGTCGATGAGCCGGATAAAATCTGCGAGGTATGGGAGAAGGATGTTGCCGGTCCACTGCGCGCGGCAGGCAAATGCGTGCCCCACCTCGAGGTGCTGCGCTCGCCTTACCGCTCAATTGTGCAGCCGGTAGTGGACTACGTGCTGAAGGTTGAGCAGGAATCCGAGACGCGTAAGATCTGTGTGCTGGTGCCGGAACTGGTCGTGCAGCACTGGTGGGAGAATCTGCTGCACAACCGGCGCGCCGATCTGCTGAAGGTCATCCTGCTGGTGCGGGGAAACCGGCGCATCATCGTCGTCAATATCCCCTGGTACCTGGAAAGAGGCTGACCTTGAGAGGGCGACCTAGGCCGCGGGTTCCCTTCCCTACCCGGTCGCGCTACCTTCCGCCGGGCCCAACCGTCCTAGTGATGACGCCTCTGTCGAGTTAAAGGACGCCTGCCGGGCCAAACGACCCTGGGACGGGCGGTGCTTCATCGAAACGGGGGTAAGACGGTAGTCTATAGGCGTACAGCAAATCGAGCTACGGCGCCCGCGCAGCGAGGTATCCCCTGAGCGCACACGATGCGGCCCGGCATGGTATTGAGGAGAGTCTTAACTTGAAGAGAAAGATGTTGCTTTCAATTTTGGCGGCGATTCCGGCCGCGCTTCTGCCCCTCGCGGCCAGCAGCCAGATCGCACCAGAAAAGCCTCAGTCCACCACCAATGACACGCCGTACAAATACGAGTTGTACGCCGGATGGGGCTATACAAGCTTGAACCAGGTGAGCCTGTCGACCAGCGGTTTGCAGGGCGTGACGCTCTCAGCGACGCGGAACTTCGGCAAGTATTTCGGTGTGACGGTCGACGGCGGCCATTACGCCTGGGATGTGACGGCCACCAACCCGGTCCCCTCGACGGTCGATCTCTATCTGGCCGGCCCGGTGGTACATGCTCCGCTTTACGAGCGCCTGGGCATCTTTGTGCACGGCCTGATGGGAGCAGCACATACGGGTGGCGACGTAGTTATTTCTCCGAACTACTCCTTTGCCGGCGGCGTAGGCATTGGGCTTGACTACAAGCTCGGGTCAGGGCACTGGGGCATCCGCGCCTACGGGGACGATATCGGCTCGTCCTTTACGCTGACGCCCTTCCAGCCGGGCTATTCGCCGCATCTCCGCTGGAATGCGCGTGCGACCATCGGCGCGACATACAAGTTCTGACGCAGGCATGAGGTTGGTTATGCAGCCGGTCAGCGTGATTGCCACCGTCCTCAATGAGGTTGATGATATTCCGCGGCTGGTTGCCAGCCTTTTGCGCCAGGAGCCGCCGGCTGCGGAAATCATTATTGTCGACGGCGGCTCTCGCGATGGCACGTGGGAGTGGATGAGCGAGACCGCGCGGCACCATCCCACGTTTCAGCCCATTCGCGATGAATCGTGCAGCCTGAAGCATTGCCCCGGCCCGATTGCGCGCGGCCGCAACGTCGCCATTGCCGCAGCGGGTTCACCCTTGATCGCCTGCGCTGACGCGGGGTGCACGTATATCCCGGACTGGCTGGCGCAGCTGACGGCTCCCCTGCAAAGCGGAGAGGCCGAATATGCGCTGGGCGGATCGTGCCTGGATATGCGCGACCCCACGGTATGGGATCTTGCGTCGGCGCCGTTTCTGGGTGTGAAGCTCTTGATGACGGCAAGGACAAAGTCCTGCACGGCGCGGTCTATGGCCTTTACCAAGGGGCTGTGGCGGCGCATCGGGGGTTTTCCTGAAACAGTGTTGCTGGGCGAGGACACGCTCTTCGATCTCGAAGCGCGGCGGGCGACGCCGCCGGCTTTTGTGTTGGGCGCAAAGGCGATCTATCGGCCGCGGAACGGCTTCTTTTCGGCATGCAGGCAGCTTGCGCGCTACTCAATCAGCGACGGCATTCTGGGTGTGCGCCCGGTGAGGCTCTTCCGCAACGCGGCGCGGTGCGTCGCCGAGGTGCTGGCGCTGGCCGTGCTGCCCTGGACGTGGATTCCGCTTGCGGCAGGACTGGCGCTCGAGATCTACTTTGCGTATCGACTGGACTGGCTCTTTCCGCGCGTACTGAAGCCGCATGCGTGGCTGGCGCGCCTGGTCTACTCCATCGTCGTGCCATGGATCGTGGCTACGAACCAGATCCGCGGCGGCCTGACGAAGAAGAACCCGACGAACGCGCAGAATACGCATGCTGTCGAATAGGTTACTTGTGCGCTGCAATCCGATGGAAAAGTATCAGAATTCGTGATTGATGATTTAGAAAGGTCTGGTTCTCTCACTATTGAATACAGATGAAGAATCCACGTCTGGACGGCCTCTATTTCCTCGTTCTCGGCAGCGCGCTCTTCGTGCTGTTGGGCGCGGTGGTCACGAGTGTTTCGCCCTGGACGATGGAAGATTTCAGAACGCAGTATTATCCGGCGCGCTGTCTTCTGCAGCACGGCGATCCCTACAATGAGAGCGATGTAGCCCGCGTCTATTTCGCGGAACACGGCAATCCACCGGGAGGGAAGTCGATATCGCGGTTCTTGACTACCCGCTATATCTATTTGCCTACGGCGTTCCCGTTCACGATTCCGTTCGCGGTTTTTCCCCTCAAGAC
>JBATYG010000764.1:0-4972 GCA_049673945.1 Occallatibacter sp. | reverse complement strand
GCGAGGATCAATCTGGTCGGAGGGGATATCGGCAGGAATCTCAATGGCGGTGATCATGTGGTCGCCGTAGAAGGAAGGTTCGGCAGGATCGATGACGCCGCGGCGGTCGTCGACGAGAACATAGAAGGCATGGATGCCGGTGACCTGGAGCATGGAGATGACGAGCGTGGTCTTGTCTTTGCAGTCGCCGTAGCGGTTGCGGAAGATGTCCGCTGCTTGATTGGCCCGCCATCCACCGATCCCACGCATCACGATGAAGTAGCGGATATTTTTCTGGATGTAGTCGGTGATGCGGGCGAGCTTCGTATAGAAGTCGGGCGCACCGGCGATGAGCTGTTGCGTTTGCGCCGTGATTTCAGGTGATGGATCTGGGCGGTGCGCTTCGAGATTTGTCCATTCACGACCGAGTGCACGCCATTGGTTGTCGACGCCGGGAACAGCGGCATCGCCCCATTGCACATCCATGCGCGCGGCGAGGGCGTCCCAACTGGGGCGTGACTGGATGTCGCGGAGAATGAGCGCGGGCTCGTCTTTTACTTCCCAGCGCCAGTGGTTGGGCGCGATTTCGACGGGCGCGACGGGATCGTGAAGGTGCCATGACTGCTGATGCGCGCGGCCCTGCGGCAGATCGATTTCGAGAGCCTGAAAGACGACAGGGATGCCGTTTTGGACCCTCCAGACTTTCTCCTGCTCGTAGGGTGCGAGAAGCTCTTCGGATTCACAGATCTCGATGGCGCCGACGTCGACCGCAGGCAGGTGCACGACACGCCTCTTTGTGGTGGAGAGCATGACGGGAACGTTGGTATCGCCTTCTTCAATGAAATCGCTGTCCTGCGCCTGATAGGTTTTTTCGTCGGCAGCGATGGTCCAGGCGCGGAAGTAGTTGATCTTCTCATCTTCGCTGTACTCGACGTCGCAGGTATTGCCGCGGCCCTGCGGTTTGAGGATGCGAATGGCCTCGCGCTCGCGTTCGATGGCACGGCCCTGATCGTCGATGGTTTCGACGTACTCGTCATAGAGGATGACAGCCGCGGCGTCTTTGTCGTAGGCAGGTGCGTGGGTTTTTGCGGCGTCGAGGCCCCACTGGGGGACAGGCTGGCCTTTCTGGAACCAGCTTGCGGAAAGTGGCGCGCAGGGAAGGATCACAAGGACCGGAAGCGCAATGCGGAGATGCAGCTGGAACATGATCAGTTCCCCTTTGCGACGACAGGCGCGCGGGTGAGGACGATCTGCTGCTGATCGGCTGTGGCGATCTTCTGATAGAAGTCGTGAAGGCCTGCGTATTCTTCGGGGCCGAGGGTGGTGTAGTTGTAGATCAGGGCGCGGGCGACGGTGGCGGTGTTGCCCTGCGACGAGGAGGCGATCTTAAGGATGGCGTGATCGGGCCATTGGAGGCTGGTGGCCCCCGGGAGGCTTTCGGCCTCGACACCGGCAGGAAGATGGTAGGTGACCTGGTCTTCTTCGAGCCTGGGGTAGTGAACATCGATTGGAATCAGTCGCTTTTCTTCGGCGACGAAGGGGTGTTTCGCGCGCGATTCGAAGAAGAGGCCGGGAAGGAAGAAGCGCTTGCCGGTTGCTGAGCCCATATTGCCGCTGACTTTCACCACGGCGATGAGGTTTGAGTTGTAGTCATCGAGCGCCAGGAAGTGATCGAAATCCGCACGCATACCGTCAGGGATAGAGTCTCTAATCGATTCGTTGAATTGCCTCTTCACCTCATCGGCGTCGTTTTCAAGTGCGAGCTGCCGCCAGCGAAGAGCTTCTCCTCCGGAGAGGACGTAGCGGACAGATCCGGTTATATTACCGGCGTTGTCGAGGATGAGATCGGCGATGCGCGCCAAGGTAGCCTGTTTGAAGATATTTGCCGGTGTGGCTGCGGGCACTGGACCCTTATCTGACATGCGGAGACCGGCGGAGAAAGCATGTTTCCAGTGAAGGAAGCCGAAGGGACAGTCCTTCTGGCCGGGGTCGAGGAAGACGTCTTTGCCGCCGATGGTGACGACTGCGATGTAGTCGTCGAGCTGAGAGAGTGTCAGGTAGTCAGGATCGAAGATGGCGCGATCGCGATTAACGACCTGCATGGGATAGGCGTGAAGGCCGGCGCCGCGGGCCAGGGCCACGTAGAGAAGCGCGATGTCGTCGGGTGAACCGCTCTTCTGGCTCCAGACGTCTTCAGCGTTTTTGATGTCCTTGAGCTTTTCCTTCTTGCGCTCGGCTTCAGACATTTCTCGCGAGAAGCTGGTGTTATCGAGCTGCATGACGGCCTCGTAGAGCTTGCGGGCCTTCTGTTCTTCAGGGTCGGTGGACGCGACGATGCCAGCGGCTGCCTGCTGCAGAAGCTTAGTTGGGCTGGCGAACTTTTCGGATTCTTTGGCCCAGCGTTTGCCTTCGCTTTGCCAGAACTCAGGTCCCGAGCGGTATTGGGTGTAGTAGAAACGGACGCTCCAGAGTGTGGAGTTTAGCGGAGGCATCCAGTCCTCGTCGGGCGTAGCTGGCACATCTGTGACGTCGAAGAGGTAGCGATTCTGGGGATCGAGAACGACCTTTGCGCCGTTGCCGCCGTGGATGGACCACATGAGTTGACCGAGCTGATCTCCACGATCGTTGGTGACAAAGCCGCCGTGACTGAGGGGTGTGAATACATAGTGAGCCTTATGGACGAAGTAAGGCTGCTGCACGATCCACTGCGGTGAGGAGACCATTTCATCGGCGTAGCGAAGGTCGAGGCGGTACTCAAGAATGCTGCCGACCTGGGCGTCTGGCAGAGTGAAGACCATGGTGTTGACCTGGTGGCCGGCTACCTTGACGTCAGTGAGATCGGAGGGCTTGGCGGTGAGCTTGACGATCGTGCCATCGGAGTGGATGGTGCGTCCTTCAATGTTGGTGACCTTGAAGGTGCCGTGCTCGTACGGGATGTGGACCGTAGCGAGTTCCTTGCCTTTTTCGGTAAGAATCTTGATGCGCTCGTAGTAGGCGTGGTAGTGGAGATTGTCGTCGGTGGTCTCTTCGCGATAGAGATAAACGGCAGCGGCCCCCGGCGCTTTGGGGTCCTGCGTCATCTGGAGTTCTTCCTGCGTGGGCTGCTGGAACTGCGCGCGCAGGAGTGAAGAGGATGAAACGAAAGCAACGGCTAAGGCAACTGCAAAGAAGGTGCGACGAGCCCGCATGACAAATGTCCTTGGCTTCTTAAGGAACTGGAATGTCCCGGGAGGCCTGTAGTGGATTTGAGGCATTCTATCGCGGATCGAGGCCTGGAAAGCGGCTAAAAAATGTGACGTACGTTGTAGTTATCCCGGAGCGGCAAGATATTGATTAGTTGATTAATAAAGACGGCAGGGTGCGCGGGGGCCGAGCGCGCGGTGGGAGTGCGGGCCAGCGGGATGCCCCAAGGGTCTTATTGCTGGATAATGCCGCAGGCGATGCGGTTGCCGGAGTTACCGGAAGGGTCGGAGATCAGATCGTCGGGCCCGGCGTGAACGACGATGGCCGTGCCGCCCTGGTGAAAGAGGGAATCGGGACCGTCGTCGAGCGTGACGCCGGCGAGAACGAAGTGAGCCCTGGCGTTGCCCTCTTTATCCGCGGTGAGGTTGGGCATATCGCCGAGGTGCGGGTGGGGGGTCTGCGGGTTGTTTACGCCGTGATGGGAGCTGGTTGGGTTGAAGTGTCCGGCGGCCGAGGCGAAACTCGGCGGGTCACACTTGCCAATGGCGTGAATATGGATGCCGTGCTTGCCGGGAGGGATGTGGGCGATCTCGATGGTGACGCGGACACCGTGCGCGCCGACGGTGAATTGCGCCGTGCCGATTCTGGCGCCGAGCTCGTTGACGATGTCGGCATGCGCAGAGGTGGGTGCGGACCAGGCGAGAGGAGCTGCAGCCAGCACGAAAGCGGGGACCAGGGCGAGAAGTCGATGGCGCATCTTTTCCTCCCATGGGAAGCCGTCGAGGACATGGTACTCGCGGAAGCGACAAGCCGTTGAAGTCTCAATTGCTCTGGCGGCATAGTTCTCAGTGCACAGCAGATGGGCGATGTTGCAGAATGGCTGCATGGTTTCGTTGAGGATGTGGTTGTTTTGGAGCGCGGCTGCGTGTTCCGCGGCTGCGATGAACGCCAATGGGCAGGCTGCTGCCGGGGCGCCCGCAGCGGCACAACATGCGGCACGGCCGATCCCGCCGGCGCGCGATCCGCACACGGCCGGATACGTGAAGGCGAAGGAGTTGCCGGATGGAACGGTGCCGCCGGCGAAGAAGGACGGTAACTTTATTCTCGGGCCGAGCCACCCGGCAGCGCCGGAGATGGCCGACGGCGCAGAGGCGCTGGGGGGCAGGGTGATCGAGTTCACGATGAGCTCGACGGAGAGCCGGTTCTACCCAGGGATTGCTCGGGACCCTGGCACATTCGGGAGTCCCGATCCGGAGGACCCGGCGAAGCTGATCGTGACGACGAGCCATCCGGCGCCTTATACACGAAAGGTGGCGGTTTATGTGCCGCCGGGGTACACAGCAGGGACGGTCGCGCCGTTTATTGTGGGCGCCGATGGGCCGGACCGGCTGCTCTTCAAGGCGGTGGATGGCCTGATCGCCGAGAAGAAGCTGCCGTCGATGGTTGCAATCTCAATCGGCAACGGTAGCGGGGATGCGCAGGGGAGCGAGCGGGGCCTGGAGTACGACACGATGTCGGGGAAGTATGCCGAATTTGTGGAGCAGGAGGTGCTTCCACGCGTGGAGGCCGAGGCGCACGTTACGCTGACGAAGGATCCGGAGAAGCGGGTGGCCATGGGCGGCAGCTCGGGCGGAGCGTGCGCGTTGATTATGGCCTGGTATCACCCAGAACTGTATCACCGGGTGCTTGCCTACTCCGGCACATGGATTAACCAGCAGTGGCCGTATGACGTGAAGACTCCGCATGGAGCCTGGGAGTTTCCTGAACACCTGGTCGCCGGGAACCCTCGGAAACCGATACGGATCTGGAT
>JBATYG010000763.1:0-4393 GCA_049673945.1 Occallatibacter sp. | reverse complement strand
CACCCAAATGGAGTCGCCGCTGGGGCCTTGCGTACCCATAGGGAAGGGCCATGGAAGTGATGGCGCCCAGAGTTGAAAATGGTACGATAGCCCGAATGATCTTCAATGAAGATATTGCGCCGTGCGTAACGGCCGTAATGCCCGTGTATAACGAGGCAGCCACGGTCGCCGAGGTGGTGGGGGTTGTGCTGGCGCAGCGCCCGGTGCAGGAACTGGTGATCGTGGATGACTGCTCGGCGGATGGAACGTGGCAGCGGCTCACGGCACTGGCGAAGACTGATCCGCGCATCAAGCTCTTCCGACACGAAGTGAACCGCGGCAAGGGCGCGGCTTTGCGGACGGGCATTGCACAAGCGACGGCAGAGATCGTGATTATCCAGGACGCGGACCTCGAATACGATCCCACCGAATACTATCGTCTGCTTAACCCGATTCTTTCGGGCAGGGCGGACGTCGTGTATGGCTCGCGGTTCCAGGCCGGAGCGGACGCACACCGGGTATTGTACTTCTGGCACCAGGTAGGAAACACGTTTCTAACGCTCTGCTCGAACATGGCAACCGATCTCAACCTTACCGACATGGAAAGTTGTTACAAGACATTCCGGCGGCAGTTGATCCAGAACATAGAGATCGAGGAAGACCGATTCGGATTCGAGCCCGAGATTACCGCCAAGGTAGCGAGGGCGAATGCCCGTATTTATGAAGTAGGCATCAGTTATCACGGCCGGACTTACGCCGAGGGAAAAAAGATCGGCTGGCGCGATGGGTTCAGAGCGCTATGGTGCATTGTTAAATACAATTTGCTGGCGGGATGAGCGGGGTGCTTTGCCGGCGGTGTTACAGCTGCCGAATGGGCACCGGCAATTCCTGAGTAACTGCAAAAAACCTATCTGAACTGGCAGGGCGAATGCGATCGAGTTCATCTTCAGCGGGTAACTGGCCGGACAAAGTGGTTGTGATCACGGGTGCTTCGGATGGAATCGGAGCAAGCTGCGCGCGGCTCTTCGCCGAGCGAGGCGCCAGGATTGTTGCGACCGGGCTGCCGAAGGCGGGGTTCGCGGAGACGGGTTCTGCGACAAGGCTGGTGGTCGAAGGGGACATTACCTCGGAAGAGACGCGCGCGGCAGTGGTGGAGCAGGCGCTGGCCCGATTCGGCCGCATCGACGTGCTGGTGAACAATGCAGGCGTTGGCCAATATGGCTATCCGAGCGAGGTCAATGTCGAGATTTCGAAGCGGATGTTCGATGTAAATGTGTTTTCGGCGCTTGCCTTGACTCAGCTTGTGATTCCGCAGATGAAGGCGCGGGGCGCCGGGGCAATCGTGAACATCGGTTCGGTGGGCGGGAAGGTGGGCCTGCCCTGGGCGGTGATGTATTGCGCGACGAAGTGGGCGCTCCACTGCGTGAGCGATTCGCTGCATCGGGAGCTTGCGGGCACCGGAATCCACGTGATGAAGGTGTGCCCCGGCATTGTGGATACGAAGTTCCGCGATCACGTGCTGGCCGGGGCAGCGCCGCGAAATGTGGAGAACATACGGCGGGTGGTCAGTCCTGACCAGGTTGCGCGGGGTCTCATTCGCGGGCTGGAGCGCGGAAAGAAAACGGTCTTTGTGCCGAAGATCGGATATATCTTCACGTCGATGGATTTTTTTGCACCGCGCGTGATGGACTGGTATCTGAAGGAGAAGTCTTGAAGAGGCCGTGGTGGCAGAGGCCTCTGCCGTCTGCTGCGGTTGTGGTTGCGCTCTGGCTTGGATGGCGCCTCGCCTTCCTAAGCATGGCGGGGATACCCGCTCCCATGGCTCACGATGAGTTCAGCTATCTGCTCGGGGCGGATACGTTCGCGCACGGGCGGCTTTCAAATCCGCCGCATCCCCTGGCGAAGTTCTTCGAATCTCCACACGAACTGGTGCGTCCGACGTATGCCTCCAAGTATCCGCCGGGGCAGGCGATGTTTCTTGCCCTGGGGCAGGTTGTCCTTGGTGATCCTTTCTACGGGGTGTTGGCCGGAAATGCGCTAATGCTCTTTGCGATCTGCGTGATGCTCTTTGCCTGGGTGTCTCCCGGTTGGGCGTGGGCAGCCTCTGTGGTGCCGTTTGTGAGCTTGGCGCCAAAGATGTATTGGGCCGATTCGTATTGGGGAGGTTCGGTGGCCGCGGCAGGTGGTGCGCTGGTTCTGCTCGCCATTGGGATTTGCCGCAACAGCCAGAAGTGGTATGCGGGGATGATCTTCGCGGCAGGCGCGCTGCTTCTCTTCTGGACGCGGCCCTATGAGGGCGGAGTTTTTACGCTGGCGATTCTGTTGGTGTTTGGCGGCGAGCTATGGCGCAAAGTGCGGGCAGGGATTCTAATCTCGGCGCTGTTGTTGCTTGCCGCGGGCGCAATCTGGACAGGCTATGACAACAAAGCTGTGACGGGAAGCGCGTTTCGTTTGCCGTATCTGGAGCATGACCGGCAGTACAACGTGAGCCCGATTTTCTGGATTGAGCCGCTTCGTCCGCAGCCGGTCTACGATCAGCCGCGGCTCGCCTTTCAGCACGGCACGGAGGGAGTGGAAGCCGACGATTACCGCGAATTTCCTCGAGGGTGGAGAGGATTTCAGCACGGTTTGCTCTGGGCGATCCGAACGATGTATCTCGAACCAACGATCCTTCTGACCCTGATTCTTCCATTCGCCTGGCGCAATGCGGTGTTTCGAAAGCTGGTTCTGGCGGTGGGCATTTTTGTCCTGGGGCTATCGATCGAGACATTTCATTTCGCGCATTACGCTGCCCCTGGGTGGGGGGCGTTTGTGCTTATCATCGCCATTTGGGCGGAGTGTGCCTGGCGAGCACCCGTTCAAGGTTTTCCGGCAGTAAGAGTCCTGGCCGTGCTCGTTTTATTGTCGTCCTTGATCAGGATACTGATGCCAACAGACGAGCCCTCGTGGGGGCCGTCGCGGAGTGCTCTCATCAAGCGCTTGTCAGGGCTCGGCGGACCGCAACTGGTGATCGTCCGGTATCCAAATATGAGCTGGAATGTGGGCGAGGAGTGGGTGTATAACGGCGCGGACATTGACAGGCAGCGCGTCGTATTTGCGCACGATCTGGGAGCCGAGGAGGACCGGAAGCTGCTGGCTTATTATCCAGATCGCAAGGCGTGGCTACTGACCTTCGATGTTCAATCCGGCGCGGACAAGATTCAGCCGTACAACGTGCAATGAGGTGCATTAAGCATCCTGTTCTCAGTTCTCTGAAGCTTCGTTACCTCGGGTTTTCCAATCGCGAAGAGGCGCGGCGCCTGAAGCAGATGAACGATAAAATCAAAGAAGTTTCATGTCTATTCATCTGTTGATTGAAGTTGCTGCGATTGCGGGTGTGTCTGCGCTCGGATTGCTTTTGACCCTCACCAATTACAAGCTTGTGGCGCAGGTAACCGCGTTGAGCGGCGGAGAGTTTGAGTCGACGCCACCGGGCGGCGACGTCACGCGATTGCTGCGTATGCACCGCGAGTATGGCCGGCTCTTCCCGGAAGGGAAGCTGGTGACGCGCATCCGTTTGATGATCGCGCTGCTGTTTCTATGCATGCTGGTGGCGTCGATGGCCGTGCGCGGATTCTAGCGGGCCGCGCGCAACTCGCAGGATTGGCGCTGGATGGCGCGACTGCGACCGCCGGGATTGCCTTGCCGCTTCTTCTGAGACACCCTAGCGGCTGCGAAATGGTTTAGACTCGCACGGTCAGATGAATTCGCCAGAGGGCGCTCTGAAAACTCGCTGCGAAACCAGTGTTGCCTGATCTCCTGGCGCAAGCGTAAGAAAAACCTGGTACTTTCCGCACTGCCTGCTCAAAGCACGATCTAAGCCAACGCACGATCTAAGCCAACGCCTTACACGTGACTGGTGGATGGATGCGCTTTCCCCCCTGCTTTATTCCCTGTTTCCTTTCTCTGACCGGCCTTTTCCTCGCCGCGGTCACCGTCTCGATGGCCCAGGGGAGTGGGCGAGGGTCAGTGTCTGCCGGACGAGACGGTTTCGCAGCAGCATCTGAAGCACAAGCTGGGACTCTCTCGGCCAACTCAGTTGACCAACCGCCTGGCGTTAAGCACGACCTGAGCAACGAGGGTGGGCAGGAGCCACAGAGTGCCAAGGGACAACAACCCGATTCGAGTGTCAGTCCATCGACGGCGAGTGTTCACGGCACAGTCACCGATGTCTACGGAGATCTGATTCCCAGTGCGACGGTGGTGCTGGAAGGTGCGGCTGGAGACCGACAGACCGCTCTCGCCAGCGGCAACGCCGCCTTTCAGTTCGAGCACCTCAAGCCGGGAATTGCCTATCACGTCCGCGTGACGGTGAAGGGCTTTGAGGATTGGACGTCGCCGGTGTTGATCCTCAATCCAGGGCAGTACTTCATTC
>JBATYG010000762.1:0-8193 GCA_049673945.1 Occallatibacter sp. | reverse complement strand
GGGCCAGAACTCCTATTTCTCCTGGTTTCGCCGGAAATCAGGCGGAAACCTTCGGAATTTGTGCAATTTTGCCCGGCTTTTCCACAGCCCTGAAAGCTTTGATTCTGGCTCGCGGAACCCTTTCCTCGACCGCTTCGCAAATGATCTTTTCGAGGGCGCGCAGAGCCTGCGGCCGGGGGAATCCGGGGCGGCTCGCCAGACGGATCGTGCGGACGGCGTGGCCCGCAAGCTGCCGGATGGCAATCTCGCGGTTGCGCATCGTGTCTTCCGCCAGGGCCGGAATCAGCGTGACGCCATAGCCGGCGGCAACGAGGTTGACGAGCGTGTCGAGCGTGGCAGCCTGCATCGAGCCTTGCAGACCTGATCGGATGCCGTGCTTGCTGCCGCATGCAGCGAGCGCCTGATTGGCCAGGCAGTGCCCCTCGGCCAGCACCAGCAGTTCATCCGCCAGGGCGCCTTCGTCGATCGTCTTCTGCCTCGCAAGGTTGTGATCGGCCGGCAGAGCGGCCAGCAGGGGCTCGTCAAAGAGGGCGATTTCGGTGATCTCGGGCGCCTGCGTAGCTGTAGCCAGAAGTGCCGCGTCCAGCTTGTGGTTGCGCAGGGAATCGATGAGCGGGAGCGTCTGGTCTTCCCACAACTGGATCATGAGGCCGGGATAAGCCACTCGCAGAGGCTTGAGGATCAGCGGCATCAGGTACGGCGCGAGAGTTGGAATAACGCCGAGCCGCAGTGGGCCCACCAGGGGATCGCGCGCCGCCTGTGCTACGGTCTCCATCTGCTTTGCCTCGGCCAGCGCCTGCTGCGCATGCGCAAGAATCTGGCTGCCGACCGGCGTAAGCTCAACTCGTTTGTTGGTACGCTCGAGCAGCGTGACGCCCAGCTCGTCCTCAAGCTTGCGAATCTGGCTGCTGAGCGTCGGCTGGCTCACATTGCATGCCTCCGCCGCCCGGCCAAAGTGCCGGTATTCGGCGACCGCGACGAGATAGCGAAGATCCTGAAGATTCATAACTGACGCTGCGCGTCCCGCTTCCAATGATAGAGCATATGAATCGCCACCGCCGGAACGATTGTCCTTCTGTATCATGGGAGAGGCTAATCGTGAATATGTAACTCACTTAAAATGTGCATTATAAATAATACTTATTTAGGTTTAACATGAAAGAACAGTCAGCCGCGTCGCCATCTGGGACGACGGAGGAAGGCTACTTTGCGGCGGCGACGGCCAAGCTTTCGATCGCTGCGAGGTTGCCGATCAAGTCGCCGGGAATATCGTGCCGCGCCCGCAGAAACTCGAGGCTATTGTAGGAAACGTAAGCTTTGCTGTCGGCCCCCTGGCGCACGAGAATCTTCAGCGGAAGATCGATTGCGCTCAGCGGAGACGCCAGCATGATCGGCGTGCCGGCCCTCGGGCTGCCGAAGATCAGCAGCTTCGTGGGCGGCATCGCGAGCCCGGCCTTTTCGGCTTCTCCGCTGTGATCGATCGTGGCGAAGAGGGTGATTCCCTTCGCGGCCAGAATACCCTTGAGGCGATCGACAGTCTCATCAACGCTGTGGATTGAGGCGATCTCGACGATTCCTGAGTCTGCTGCATCGATCATCTGCGCGGCTCCCGTTGCCAGTTTAAGCGCCTTGAAGTCTACATGGAGAAGAGATAAACAGCCATGGCGAACCCCACCAATGCGAGAACGGCGGCAACGATCACAGCGTGCGTCTTCTCGACCGGGACGCTCTCGTCGCCGCGGTCGAGTCTCTTCAGCAGGCGAAGGTGATTCCAGCCCGCGAGCACCTCGACGAAGACGCCGAGCGCGATCAGCGCAATACCGAAGCGAAGTGAGAAACCATAGGAGCGCACCGGCGCCACGTGAGCAATCTGGACTTCCTGCAAGAAAAGTCCGAAGCGCGCGACCACAAAGCCGAAGCCCATCAGAGCCAGTCCGGTGCGGATCCAGGCAAGCAGCGTGCGCTCCGCCGCGAGATAGTCCCCAAGGGTGGCCCGGGCGGATTTTGTTTGCTCTTCCATGTGGAGGGGAATTTCCAGCGCGGCTGCGGTGCGGACCTGCTGCTCCTGAGATCCAGTGAAAGCATCGCAGGAGCAGATGGCAGGTCGATCAGGCGACGCGATCGATGACGACCGATTCGAGAACAACGGGCTTGTGCGGCTTGTCCTGGCCGTTGCGGGCGACCTTGGAAATCTTGTTGGCGATTTCCTGCCCTTCGACCACTTCACCGAAGATGGTGTGATTGCCGGTCAGCCAGGGCGTGGGCGCCACGGTGACAAAGAACTGGCAGCCGTTGGTGTTGGGGCCGGAATTTGCCATGGCCAGTTTGCCGGCCTTGTCGAAGCTATACTTCGATCCCTTGGTTTCATCTTCAAAGCGATAGCCGGGGCCGCCCATGCCTGTGCCAGCCGGGTCACCGCCCTGGATCATGAAGTCGGGAATCACGCGATGGAAGATAGTGCCGTCGAAAAGCTTGTCGCTGGATTTCGCGCGCGTGGTGGGATGGGTCCACTCTTTCTTGCCTTCGGCAAGCTCAATGAAGTTCTTTACCGTGACGGGTGCCTCGGATTCAAAGAGGCGAACACGAATATCGCCCTCATTGGTCTTGAACAACGCGTAGGTTCCGGGTGCGAGTGCCATAGGAAGCTCCTTCGTAAAGAGGATTGATATCTCGAACGAGCGCGGTGCCGTACGCAGAATCGGCTGTCGAGATGGGTGGGCTACTGGTTGGGTGCAGAGGCCGCCGGCGGCGCGGAAGGCGAAGTACCACCCGGCGCGGCCGGAACCGGCTGACCTTCCGGCACGATAGTGACCTTATTGAGAACAACCGGAGTGAGGGGCTTGTCGTTTGCATCACGGTCTACGCGCGCAATACTTCGCACCACCTCAACGCTGGGCAGATCGCACTGGCCGAAGATCGTGTAGTGCTGATCGAGGGAGGGGTACGCCTGCTCGGTGATGAAGAATTGGCTGCCGTTGGTGTCGGGGCCGGAGTTGGCCATCGCGAGCCGCCCAGGCAGATCGAAATTTAAATCCGAATTAAGCTCGTCCGCGAAGGAATATCCGGGATCGCCGGATCCCGTGCCCAGGGGATCGCCGCCCTGGATCATGAATCCTGGAATCACGCGGTGAAAGGTCGTGCCGTCATAGAGCGGCTTGCCCCGCACCTTCTTCTTGGTCGCGGGATCGGTCCACTCTTTTGCGCCCGTTGCTAGGCCGATGAAGTTCGCTACTGCATTGGGCGCCTGGCGCTGAAAGAACTGGCAGGTGATGCGTCCCATCGAGGTATCCATCACCACGGTAGGCCCGTTGGGAGTCATCAGGGCGGCCGCGGTTGCCTGTGGAGCGTCGGGAACTTCGTCGGCGGGCTTCGATGTGCTCTGCGCCAGCGCAGCGGTGGCAAAGACAAAGGTTAAGCCGGGAATCAGCAGTGCATTGGTAAGTTTCATGCCGTGTTCGAGGGTAAATCATCCGGAGCCGGACCTGCCAGCACCTCGCGGCAGCCGGCAACGGCCATGTATTGTATTGGCATGAATTCCTTCAGCGTGAAACTCCCTCAGCGGCGTACCGCGCTCGGCGCGCTCGTTTTGGTTTGTCTTGCTTCTCCCGTGGTCCGAGCGGTAGCTCAATCGGAGAGAACGTCGCCACCGGCGCCGGCTTCAAAGCCGGCAGGGGGCGAGAAGGCTGACGACAAGCTCGCTTTCCCGCCGCTGCCTCCCGAGGCGCACACGCAGCAATCCATTCAACTCGATGGAAAGACGCTCAAGTACACGGTCACCGTGGGAGCTTTCCCGGTTCGCGATCAGGACGGCAAGGTTGCCGGCGAAGTTGTCGTGAGCGCCTACACCGTTGACGGAGAGAACCGGCCGGTCACCTTCGCGCTCAACGGCGGCCCCGGCGCTTCTTCGGTCTATCTGAACCTGGGCGCCATCGGTCCGAAGCATCTGCAGGCGGGCAATGAGGGAGACAGCCCCTCCGACCCGGCAACACTGACGGATAATCCCGGCACCTGGCTCGACTTCTCCGATCTCGTCTTCATTGATCCGGTAGGAACTGGATTCAGCAGGGCAACCGTTCCCGAGGCCGAGGCGCGGAAGCTCTTCTACAGCACCACGCCCGACATCCAGTATCTTTCGCGCGTCATTTACGACTGGCTGGTGAAGAACGGCCGCCTCGAATCGCGCAAATATCTCGTGGGCGAAAGCTACGGCGGTTTTCGGGGCCCGCGCATCACGCAGTATCTGCAATCGCAGCTCGGTGTTGCGATGAATGGCGTGGTGCTGGTTTCTCCATATCTCAATCCGGCCGCGGAAGACCAGGGTGATCTTTCTCCTCTGCCGTGGATGCTGACTCTGCCATCGATCACGGCGGCGCATTTCGAACGGGAGAAGAAGCTTACGCCTGAAGCGATGCAGCAGGTAATCGCCTACACGCAGGGTGAATACGCCACCACGCTCATCAAGGGTCGTTCAGACCCCGAAGCGACGAAGGCGATGATTCAGCACGTCACTGAACTCACGGGTCTCGATCCCGCCTTTGTGAAATTCTCCGGCGGCCGGCTCGAAACCGGCGCATATCTCCGCGAGGCCTTTCGGGAGGAAGGGAAGCTGAGCTCAATCTACGACTCAAATGTGACCTCGTTCGATCCGTTCCCGTATTCGCCTGAACAGCGCTCGAACGATCCGATCCTGGCCAGCATTATCGCGCCGATGACCACGGCAATGGTCGACTTTGTGACCCGCACCGTGGGCTGGAAAGTCGACGCGCGTTACAACGCGCTCTCCTACGAGGTCGCGAAAGCGTGGGACCGGGACAACGACCTGCGCCGGGGCGCCGTGCCGCAACTGCGCGAGGCCGTTGCGGCAGACCCCAAGCTTCGTGTGCTGATCGTGCACGGCTGGAACGATCTGTCGTGCCCCTTCATGGGGTCGTTGCTTACGGTGGATCAGATGCCGGTGATGGGCGATCCCACCCGGGTGTCGGTCCATGAGTATCCCGGTGGCCACATGTTCTATACGCGCGTTCCAGGCCGGGTGGCGCTGCGCAACGACGTGATGGAGATGTACAGCAAGCACTGATAGGTGCTCGATTCCGAAAAAGGAGGCCCGGAGGTTTTCGGGCCTCCCTTTTTTGAAGCAGATGACCCTTGACGTCCTATCCATAGATGGTCTATACATAGATTGCATATGGCGAAGAAGCCCGAGCTCTTACCCGGCACCCTCGATATGCTCATCCTCAAGACGCTCACTCGTGCGCCTCTGCACGGCTACGGCATTGCGCTCTCAATCAGGAAGATCTCTGACGAGGTGCTCACGGTTGAAGAAGGTTCGCTCTACCCGGCGCTGCAGCGCTTGTTGCTGCAGGGATGGGTTAAGGCCGAGTGGAAGATGACCGAGACAAACCGGCGTGCGCGCTTCTACACGCTGACAGCGGCGGGGCGCAGGCAACTGGGCGTCGAAGTGTCGCAATTCGAGCAGGTAGTCGAGGCGATTGGCCGCGTGCTGAGCGACCTGCAGGAGGCCTAGATGAGCCGCATCTCGCAGTTCATGAAGAAGCTCTCGCTCCTTTCCAGGCGTACGAAGTTCCGGGATGAACTGGATGAGGAGATGGCCTTTCATCAGGCCGAGTCGGAGAGAGAGCATCTTGCCGCGGGCATGGCGCCGGATGACGCCCGGTATGCTGCGATGAGGCAGTTGGGCAATGTAACGCGCCTTCAGCAGGAGAGCCGCGAGATTGTGGGCTTTCGTGCGGAAACGGTGCTTCAGGATGTGCGCTTTGCGATGCGCCAGATGCGCAGGAACCCCGGGTTTGCTTTTACTGCAATTCTGATTCTTGCGCTCGGCATGGGTGTAAGCATTGCCATCTTTGGATTTGTCGATGCCGAACTGCTGGAGCCGTTGCCCTATTCAAATGCGCAACGGCTGATGTCGGTGGACGAAGCAAATGCGCTCTTTCGGCATTCGAATATCTCTCGTGCGGATTATGAGGACTGGGCGCGCCTCAATCGTTCTTTTTCTTCGCTTGACGTGTACACGGGGTCGGGATTTCTCCTGCGCACTCCGTCCGGTTCGGTGCCAGTGCCGGCAGCGCGAGTGAGCGACGGATTCTTCAGCACGCTGGGTGTGACTCCGATGCTGGGGCGCGGCTTTCTACCCAGTGAAGATCAACCGGGTGCGCCGAAGATTGCCATCCTCAGTCATGGAATCTGGATGAAGCAGTTCAGCAGCCGGAGCGACGTTATCGGGCAGAGCGTGAACCTGAGTGGCGATACCTACACGATCGTCGGGGTGCTGCCGCGCGACTTCGCATTTGCTCCGCGAGGTAACGCGGAGATCTGGGTGCCCCTGCTGGACAAGAGCCAATGCGAGTCGCGAAGAACTTGCCACAATCTGGATGGCATCGGCCGTCTGCGCGATGGCGTTACACAACAAGCCGCGCTGGCCGATCTCAGGGGCATCGCAGCGCAACTGGAGCGGCAATATCCGGGCTCAAACAGAGATCAGACCGCAAGCGTCATCCCGCTCTCTGAACTGATCGTCGGTCAGACGCGTCCAATTCTGCTCACGCTGCTCGCCGCGGCTTGTCTCCTTCTTCTCATCGCCTGCGTCAACGTCGCCAGTCTGCTGCTTGTGCGCGCGGAGAGTCGGCGTCGCGAAGTAGCAGTGCGCGGGGCTCTCGGCGCAACGCCTGTGCGTCTTGTTCGCCAGTTTGTGACAGAAGGGCTGCTTCTCGCTGCTGCAGGGTGCGCTGTTGGGCTGATTTTCGCCGGATGGCTCATGGCTCTTATGACGAAGCTGATTCCACAGGCGGTCGCAGGCTATCTTCCGTTTCTGCGGCTCGTGGGCCTGAATCGGAATACCTGTCTCTTCGCCGCTGGCATCGCGCTTCTCTCTGCCATCCTGATGGCTGTTACCCCAGTGCTGCGCCTCTCGTTTCAGGAAATCCGCGATGGACTTGCCGACGGAGGACGCACCGCCGCGGGCGGGCTCTGGCGGCGCGTCGGAGGGCAGCTTGTCGTGATCGAGCTTGCCATTGCCGTGGTTCTGCTTGCGGGCGCGGGCCTGCTCGGACAGAGCTTCTATCGGCTGCTGCACATCGAGAACGGCTTCGACACCACCCACCTTGCAACGGTGCAGGTGATGGCATTAGACAAGTACTTTACAAAGGACGAGCAACTGCGGGCGCTTTATGGCGAGATCGAGCGGCGCCTCTCATCGTCGCCCGGTATTGTTTCCGTTGGCATCACCAGTACGCTCCCGGTGCAGTGCAACTGCAATACTGACTGGATTCGGATCGTCGGCAAGCCCTTCCACGGCGAGCACAATGAGGTTGATGAGCGTGATGTTGATCCGGCATACCTTTCGACAACGCTCAAGGCGCGCCTTCTGCGCGGCCGGTTCTTCGACAAAGATGATGACGCCGCCAGGCCGCGAGTTGTCGTCATCAACCAGGCTCTGGCTGAGAAGTATTTCCCCGGAGAGAATCCGCTTGGAAGAAAGCTGGCCGCTGGCGACCTTGATTCGAAGTCGATGCGGGAGATTGTGGGCGTCATAGCAAACGTGCGTGAGGGTGCGCTGGACGACGAGGTGTGGCCCGCGGAGTATGAGCCGATCAGCCAAAACACAGATCACTCATTCGCGGTTGTGGTCCGGACTGAGAACGACGAGAAGGCGATTCTGCCCCTGCTCGTAGGAGACCTGCGCTCGATCAATCCAAATCTCGGTGTGCATGACGAGATCACGATGACCGACCAGATCGAATCCAGCGAGACCGCGCTTTTGCATCGCTTCTCGGCATGGCTTGTGGGCGGATTTGCCGCGATGGCCCTGCTTCTGGGCGTTGTCGGCCTGTACGGGGTGGTCGCCTATTCAGTGAGCCAGAGAACGCGGGAAATCGGCGTGCGTATGGCCCTTGGCGCGCAGCGCAGCTCAGTCTACAAGCTGGTGATGCGCGAGGCCGGGCGGTTGACGATCGCGGGCATTGGGATCGGCATCCTGTGTTCGATAGGCGCTTCGTTGCTGATGCGCAAGCTGCTCTTCGGGGTGCAGGCCTGGGATATCCCCACGCTCGCTGTCGTTGCGCTGATGCTGAGCGCGGCCTCCCTGGCCGCGAGCTTTCTCCCCGCGCGCCGGGCGGCTTCCCTCAGCCCGACGGACGCGCTACGCGCAGAGTAGTCCGAGACGCGGAGTAGTCC
>JBATYG010000761.1:0-4986 GCA_049673945.1 Occallatibacter sp. | reverse complement strand
GTCGTCATCGACTCCGACAAGGATGCCCGCCAGTTTCACGGCACCGCGCCAACGGCCGAGCTGAATTTCGCTGCGGGAGGTCTGCTTAACGGCGCGCACCTGGAACGGGGCGTGAAGCTCGCGACCGAAGACCAAAGCGGAGCCGCGAAGACTGAGCGCACATGGAGCTCGCCGGTAGCGGATCTCGGTTTCATCCACTCGGGCAAGGGCGGCGTGGCTCTCAGCAAAGTCCACGGGACAGGCGGAGTGGTGGTCACGGGAAACAGCCAGCGCGACAATGGGCCTGCGTCGCCATCGCGTCTGACTGCCGATGACGTAACGGGGGTCTTCGGCGCGGACTCCACCCTGACGTCATTGACCGGCACTGGGCACGCGACGATTGTGCAAACCACGGCGAGCGGCACTGCGCAATCGACAAGCGGTGATCGCCTCGAAGCACATTTCGCGCCGATGACGGCGTCCGCTGGCAAATCGGGTCATCAAGGAGGAACACAGGGAGGAGGAACGCAGATTGAATCGGCCACGGTGGATGGAAACGTAGCTCTGAACCAGCAGGCGCCGGCGCGTGACGGCATGCCTGTGCCGCCGGTGATGCGCGCCGCGGCTCAGCACGCGATTTATGAGAGCACGGGCGAGTGGCTCCGTTTGACGGGTGATCCACGCGTGGAGGATGGCGGCCTGCAGCTTTCCGCCAACAAGATCGACTTTTCTCAATCGTCCGGCGACGCCTTTGCGCGCGGCGACGTGAAGGCGACGTGGCTTGGAAATCAAGCCACGAGAGGGGCGCAGCCATCGACGGGTAGTTTGGGCGGCAAGATGCCGGCCCTGGGGGCAGAGACGCCCGCGCATGTCGTCGCCGCTCAAGCGCAGTTGCAGCAACGATCGGGCGAGGTAACCTTCCGTGGCGACGCGCGGTTATGGCAACAGGGAAACTCGATCACCGCGCCGGTGATTATCCTCAATCGCATCCGGCAGACCCTTGTTGCGCAAACGACGGCGCCGGCGAATCCAGTGAGAGTGATCTTGGTTGCGCCTGCTGCGCAGGCCTCGGGCAAATCGAATACGCCGGAGCGGCCTTCGGTGATTCGCGTCTCGGGCGGCGATCTCAAGTACTCCGATGCCGAGCGGAAGGCGATGATGGGCGGCGTTGCCGGTGGCGCTGTCATTGCGGAAACCGCGACCGCGACGACGCATTCCAGCCAGGTAGAGCTGACGTTGCTTCCAGCAGGCAATCACGCTTCGGGTGATGGCGCTGGGGCCCAGGTTGACCGCCTGATCGCCCGCGGCGACGTCCGCATCCATTCTATGGGCCGCCAGGGTACCGGCGATCAGCTCGTTTACAACGGAAGCACAGGAGAATACACGCTGACCGGATCGCCGGCCGCGCCTCCTCGCCTGACCGATCCCACGCGGGGAACGGTGACGGGGGAGGCTTTGATTTTCAATAGCCGCGATGATAGCGTCAATGTCGAAGGCGGCAATCACCGGACCGTGACGGAAACCACAGTGCCGAAGCGGCCTTGAAGCTGCCTCAAACAAGCTCGGAGATCGATGGAGACGTTAGTTGCCGAGGAGATCGGTAAGTCGTACAAGGGCCGTCAGGTCGTTCGCGGAGTCAACCTTAAAATCTCGCGTGGTGAGGTTGTGGGTCTGCTGGGTCCGAACGGCGCCGGCAAGACCACGAGCTTCTACATGATTGTGGGACTGGTGGCGCCTGAGACCGGGCGCATCCTCGTAGACGATGTGGATATTACGCACACGCCGATGTACCTGCGTGCGCGCAACTTCGGCATCAGCTATCTGCCACAGGAGCCTTCGGTCTTTCGCAAGCTCACAGTTGAAGAGAACATCATCGCCGTGCTCGAGGCGCAGCCGCTTGACGCCCGTGAGCGGCGTTCTCGCGCGGAGCGCCTGATTCACCAGCTCAACCTTTCGCATATCCGCGGCACACGCGGCTATGCGCTTTCAGGCGGGGAGCGCCGGCGTGTAGAGATTGCCCGCTCGCTGTGCATCCAGCCGAACTTTATTCTTCTGGATGAACCATTCAGCGGCATCGATCCTATCGCGGTGCTGGATCTGCAGAAGATCATCTTTGACCTCAAGTCGGGCGGCATCGGCGTGCTGATCACCGACCACAATGTCCGCGAGACCCTCACCGTGACGGACCGCGCGTATATTATCGCCGAAGGAAAGATCTTCCGCGCCGGGACGCCGCACGAGCTTGGCAACGATATGGAAGTACGGCGGGTCTATCTTGGCGAAGGCTTCTCCCTGGGCTGAAAGAAACCAGAATGCGCCCCAAACGGACGTAACCAGGGATATACGTCAAATACCTCAAAAGGGTGTAGCGCCCGCACCATTCCAGACGTAGACTGCCGAGAAGGTCAATTGCCCGAACCTGGAATGGCAGGGAGGGCGCGAGATTGGCCGGCGGGTTGTTGCATGTCCGATTAGACTTGGTCTAGGACCAACTGGAATCCGAATTCTTCCCTATGGCGCTTTTGCAGCCCAAACTGAATCTTAAGGTCGCTCAACGCCAGATCCTTACGCCAGGCTTGATGCAGATGGTCAGCGTGCTGGCGCTGAACAAGCTCGAGCTGAAGGAGATGATCGATGCCGAGATGGTGGAAAACCCCGTCCTGGAAGAGATCGACGAATCGGTTCCGATGCTGGATGAAGTGGCGGGCCGCCAGGAAAGACAAGAGCGGGAAGAACGCCTCGAACATCTTGAAGGTGGAACCGCGGAACCCGCGCCCGCGCCTGCAGATTCCTTCAACGAGGTTGATTTCGGTTCTTATTTCCAGGAGTATCTGGACCCCGGCTACCGCACCCAGCCGGAATGGGAGGAGAGCGAGAGGCCCTCGTTTGAAAACTTTCTCTCCCAGCCCACGACTTTATCCGATCACCTGGCGTGGCAACTGGGCGCTTTAACGCTGGAGACAGGTCTCAGGCAGGCGGCCGAGTTCATCGTGGGCAACCTCGACGAAGACGGCTACCTTTCCGTCGCCGAAGACGATCTTGCCCAGTCGTTCCGGCAATTTCCCTCTACCCGCTCGCTGAATGCCGAAGAGGCGCTGGACCTGGTGCGGCGTGGAGTCGATCTTGTGCAGCAGCTCGATCCGCCCGGCGTTGGCGCGCGTGATCTGCGCGAGTGCCTGATGATTCAGATAGCCGCGCAGCAGAATGAATTCGGGCAGGTCTATGCGCGGCAGTCGGCTGCGGATGAGGATGACGAGGAACACGGAGGACTTCAGGCCGAGGCACAGCACCGCCTCGAAGAGCGGCGTCGGGCGATGGAAGTGGCGGCGCTTCTTGTGGATTGCCATCTGCACCTGATGCAGAAGCGCGATGTGAAAGACCTGGCGCGCGCAGCGCAGGTTTCGCTCGCCGAGGCTCACGCGGGCGTTGAGTTCATTCGGACTCTCGATCCGCGGCCGGGCCGGCTCTACAACCGCGAGCAGACGCGCCTGATCGAGCCTGACGTTGTCTTTGTGAAACGTGGCGGCGAATGGATCGTCACCATGAATGAAGAGGATTTACCCAGTTTGCGGCTCAGCCAGCGCTACCGCAGAATGCTGGTTGCCGACGGCACGGACAAAGAGGTCAAGGATTACGTAAAAGAACGCTTTCGTTCGGCGCTGCAACTGATGCGGAACATCGCGCAGCGAAAGAGCACGATCCTGAGAACCTGCGATGTGATCGTTCGCCGGCAGCAGGACTTTCTTGAACACGGAATCGAAGCTCTGCATCCCATGATGATCAAGGAAGTGGCAGAAGAGATCGGGGTGCATCCCTCCACGGTGAGCCGCGCGGTTGCCAACAAATACGCGCATACGCCTCAAGGCGTAATCGAGTTGCGTTTCTTCTTCTCAGAGGGCTCAAACGGACCGGAGGGCGCAGACACGCCCTTGCTGGTGCTCAAGCGCAAGGTGCGAAAGCTGATTGAGGAAGAAGACCCGCGCCGGCCGCTCACAGACGACCAGCTTGCCGCCATGCTGCAGGCACAGGGCATTCAATTGACTCGGCGAACGGTGGCAAAGTACCGCGAGGACATGAATATCCCCTCGACCCACCAGCGCCGGCGCCGCGACGGCTAGCATGGGCCTTTCTATCCCAATCCGGCCTAAAAGCTGCCGAAATGCCCGGTTTTCCTCGGTGTAGTTACACCCAAGACAACCACTTTTCTGCGAATCGCATCCCTCCTAAAGCTGCACATATTGAGACGTGTCCGACTGCGTGTGCGAGAGCCCATGGGCGCCCGTTAGCATCGGCTCGTCGCGGCATGTCCAGCCCCCACGATGTGCAAGAGGTCGCACCGAGATGGAGTTTGTTGCTTCGCAGCTTGGTACCAGACAGGAGGGCGAAATCTCACCTGCATCCAAGGGGCTGGATCACACCGCAAACGAATTTATGCCCGCGATCCTGCAGAGTCTGCAGACGATGAAGGATGGCGACTTCAGCGTGCGGTTGCCATCGTCGTGGATAGGGCTTCCGGGCAAGATTGCCGACACCTTCAACGAAATTGTGGTAGCCAACGAGCAGATGGCCCGCGAGTTGAAACGGGTCGGCCTTGCTGTCGGTAAAGAGGGGAAAACCCGAGAGCGTCTTCGTCTTGAGCGGCGTCGTGGCGCCTGGGACGATATGGAGGTCTCGGTGAATACCCTCGTCGAAGATCTTCTGCGCCCTACCACTGAGGTTACGCGTGCAATTGCGGCCGTTGCCCAGGGCAATCTTACGCATACAGTCCGCCTCGACGTCGACGGCCGCCCGCTTGAGGGCGAGTTCCTGCGTTCGGCGAATATTGTCAACACGATGATCCAGCAGCTCGGTGTCTTCACCGCCGAAGTGACCCGTGTTGCGCGAGAGGTTGGTACGGATGGCAAGCTGGGGGGCCAGGCAGTCGTGCCCGGCGTGGCGGGAACGTGGAAGGACCTGACCGACTCAGTCAACTCGATGGCGAGTAACTTGACGGGGCAGGTCAGAAAC
>JBATYG010000760.1:0-9302 GCA_049673945.1 Occallatibacter sp. | reverse complement strand
GTCAGCGCGCGCGATGCATCCACTGCCGGCGCAAGATGGTCCTGGCCGCGCAGCGTCTTCAAAAAGCTCACCAGCGCCTGCGTCTCCGCTGGGCTCAGCGCATTGCCGTAGGCTGGCATGTTCCCGCCGCCCTGCAACACCTGCCGGATCATCTGGGCTTCGGTCATCCGCGCGGCAACGCTGTCCAGCGCCGGTCCGCGCAGTCCGCCCGCGCCGCCCAGCGCATGGCAGTTGCGGCATTGCTTGTTCTGCAGCACCAGCGCGCCCTGCCGCTCCAGCGGCGAGCGCCCCTGGAGATACGCAACCGGCGTCGGATCGCCAGACCACGCCGACATGATCGGGCTCCAGGGCGTAAACGTGCCGAGGTGCGTAAGGATGCCCAGCGCCACCGCGATCACCGCGAGCGTCAGCACCGCCACCGGCCGCCGCGACCAGTGCCTCTCTCCCTCGCCCGCGACCAGCGGCAGCAGCAGCAGCGCGCCGATGCCCACAACCGGCGCAATAAAAATGAACGGCGTCTCCAGCTCCGGCGGCAGGTACGCCAGCACCGCGAAGATCCACAGGAAAGCGGTATCCGGCTTCGGCGCTGTCTGGATGATCGTCGGATCTGGCGGCCCTCCCGGACCGAACGGCCCGAAGATCAGCGCGCACGCAATCACGGCGAGAATAATCGCGGCGGCAAACACCGCATCCTTCCACGCCGCATCGGGAACGAACGGCACGCCGCGCTGCGAAGTCAGCTCATGGTATTCGCGATCGTACGTCGCCTTGTTTACGATCCGTCCCGGCATCGGCCACTCGCTCACGCCCAGCCGCAACACCATCCACACATGCACGGCAACGAACAGCAGCAGGAGGCCCGGCAAGATGAAGACATGCAGCGCAAAGAAGCGGGAAACCGTCTGCCCGGCAATAATGGGGCCGCCCAGCATCATGTGCACCAGCCGCCCGCCAATCCACGGCACCCGGCTGACAATCGACGCACCGATCCCCAGTCCCCAGTACGCATCCTGGTCGAAGCGCAGTACCTGTCCCGTGAATGCCATCCCCAGCGTGAAGAGCAGCAGAAGAACGCCTACAATCCACGTCAGCTCGCGCGGATATTTGTATGCGCCAAAGAGAAACACCTGGGCCATGTGGATCAGCACCACGGCGACCATGAACTCCGAGCCCCAACCGTGAATCGCGCGCAGAAACCAGCCCAATGTCACGTCATGATTCAGAAACTGCAGGCTGCTCCACGCCTCTCCGGCTGAGGCTGTATACACCAGCGCGAGCAGGATGCCTGTCACCACCTGCAGCATCAGCAGCACAGTTGCCGCGCTGCCAAAGACATACCACCAGCTCGCGCTCTCCGGCGGAGTCGGATGCTCCATCGCCTCCTTCAGCGGACCTTCGAGGCCAAGCCTGCGCTCAAGCCATCCGTAGGTGCGCCGCATGGCCGAACCCTTGCGCTCATTTACGACGGCCATATCGATGACCTCGTCTCTGGCGGTGTTCCCGGCGCCCCTGCCGCAGATGCGACGATCTGGATCAGCTTCTTCTTCTCGACGCATGCCTCGTTCGACAGGGTCGGCATCTCGCCCGCATCAATCATCAGGTTGCCGCCGTCGATACGGTACTTGTATTCGAAGAGGCCTCGTTCCGGCGGACCCGATGCCCGCGAGCCATCTTCGTAATAAGCGCCGCCATGACACGGACATAGGAAGAGCCTCGACTGCGGAAACCACCGCACCGGGCAGCCCAGGTGCGCGCAGTTGATCGCGAAGACCTGGAACGTTGTTCCCTGCGTTCGCCGCACCCAGCACGCCACGTTGGCCGTCTCGCCATCTCCCGCCGTCATCACCGGGTTCCGATAATTCGCAAGCCGCGTCTCGCCTTCTGGGAACTGATTCAGCGCGCCCAGCGATACCCATGAGTTATAGCTCGAGTCGTGGCGGAAAGACGGCCCGAAGAGATAGCCCAGAATCGGAACCGCAAGAATCGCGCCCACTGCTCCATTCAGTGCCAGCGAAATCTTGAAGAGAAAACTGCGGCGGCTGCGGTCGATTTCGGGCCGAGCAGGCGCGGTCACCTGAGCCTCTCTCGGCATCTCGCCGCCGGGCGTCTCGGGAGAACTCATTGCCCCTCCTTGCCGGTCTTTGGGGTTGCGCCCGGCTGGGTTTCGTCCATCGCAGCGCGGTGCATGCCAAGCCAGGCAACAATATTGGTGATCTCCTGCTCCGTCAGCACACGCCCCGGCACATACGCGCGCCAGTCCGGCGTGCTCTTCTCCGGATGCGCTGCGACCACAACGCTGCGCAGGCTCTGATCGCTTACCAGCGCGAGATAGGATGCATCCACAATCGAGTGCTGTGTCGCCCCCGATTGGGCCGTCGTCGGCACGCCTGTTCCATCCGTGCCGTGGCAACGCGCGCATGCCGTTGCATACGCCTTCGCGCCCTCGGCTGCATTGCCCGGCTCGATGCTCGCATAGGCGGGCAGCTTTACGCCGGCAAACTCCCTAGGTCTACCCCATCTCTCCAGCATGCCCTGCACCAGCGCATTCACCTGCTCATCGGTCAGCATTCCCCCCGCGCTGCGCGCAAAGGCGGGCATCAGCGTCCCGTGCATGCCTTGCGCAGTAACCGTGCGCAGCGTCTCAGCTCCTGCAATCGCGAGGTATGCGGGATTGTTCAGCGCAATCGCCGCTCCATCGCGCCCGTTCTCGCCGTGGCAGCCCGAGCAGTTCTGCTTGTAGAGCGCCTGAAAGCCCAGCACCTGGTCCGGCCGCGCGGCTTCATCGCCTGCCTTTGGATACCCCGGCATGCTCCTGCAGCCGAGACACGCGGCCATCGCGGCATACGCGGCAAGCAGCGCTAGTGTGCAATGCGCGATCTTCATGGGCGCTGATCCCGCTCCTCTGTCTCTTCTGTTCGTTCGCCGACGCCGACGTGCAATCCCGCACGCACGGCAAACGGCAGCGCCTGGAACTGTGGCGTTCGCACCTTGGCCTGGAGATTCACCACATAGCCGGCCACCAGGCCAAACGCAATCTGCGACGGCACAAACCAGTACCAGTCGATGCGATCGTTCAAGATCGGGCTTACGATCGCGAGCACTGACGAAAGCAGTCCCGTCCACAGCAGCGGAGCCAGAAACCCCGCCGTTAAAATCGGCCACCGCGGAAACATTGGCAGCATCGCGCCATAAAGCAGTCCCACCAATAGCGACGCCACCGCGTGAATCGCCAGCGCCGCCAGCAGCCCTTGCATGTGGAACTGCGCCAGGAACTGATCGCTCTTATCGGCCCAGCTCACAAAGCCGCCCGCCGCCATCAGGTTCGTCGCATACCAGAGACTGTGGTATTTCGCCAGGCTGTAGATTGTTGCGGGCACAATCATCGCGATGCCTCCTGCGATGCCCCCCTTCAGTCCCGTGGTGAACTGGAACGTCTCCACCGGAATCATCTTTCGGTGCAGAGGTCCAATTGGCAGGCGCTCAATCGAGGTGCGCGCGCTGGCAATCTCCAGCGGCTTCTCGTGCGCCTCAACCATCTCATGCGCTTCTTCCGGAAGCACTGAGCGGAACCAGCCCACCGCCGCCGCCAGAGCCAGCACCACGCCCAGCACACTAACCGCGACATCGGTGACCAGGCCCGCGGCCATCAGCGCGATCCCCAGCGCCAGCACAAAGGGCCACGCGGTCGGCAGCGGCATATGCACGTAGCTGGTTTCCCGATCGTGTTCCATCAAATCCTCTCGAAGCCGCTAGCGGCCCAGAATGTACACCACGGTGAAGACAACCACCCACACCGCATCCACAAAGTGCCAGTAGATCGAAAGCACCTCAAGCCGCTCGGCATGATGGCTCGTCACCTGCCCGCGCAGCGCAAAAATCAGCGCCAACAGCAGCATCACCAGGCCCACAATCACGTGCGTCGCGTGCAGCCCCACCAGCGAATAAAATGTCGTGCCAAACAGGTTGGTGCGGATCGTGAGCCCGTGATGGTAAATCAGGTCATACCACTCATAGGCCGTGCTCGCCAGAAATATCCCGCCGAGCAGCACTGTTGCCGCCAGCCACATCGCGCAGCGCTGCACCTGGCTCAGCCGCAGACCATGCACCGCAAAGTGGATCGTGATGCTGCTCGAAAGCAGGCACACCGTCGCGAAGATCGGAACCTCCAGCACCTCACGTGGCGTGGGCCCGTTCAGGCTCTTGCCCATATAGAAGAGATAAGCGACCACGAAGATGATGAAGATTGCCGACTCGGCAATCACCAGGCATGCCATGCCCACCATGCCGCGTGACGGCAGCTTCCACGCTTCGCCGGCCGGATGGCGCAGAACAACGGATGTGGTGCTCATCGGTTTCTTCCTCGCGTGTTTGCGCTACTCATATTGCGTGTCCGGTTCTTCCGGGTGCTTCAGATCCCACAGCGGGCGGCGGCTCTCCACCTTCGGAGTAATCGCAAAGTTGTAACTCGGCGGCGGTGACGGCGTCGCCCATTCGAGCGTCCATGCATCCCAGGGGTCCGGCCCCGCCTCCGGACCTTTGAAGTATGACCACACCAGGTTGTAGACAAAGATCAGCGTGGCGATTGCCTGAAGAAACGCGCCCGAGCTCACGATCATGTTCCAGATCGCCCATCCGCGATCGGCTTCGTACGTGTAAACCCGGCGCGGCATCCCCAGCAGCCCCGGAATGTGCATAAAGTCGAACGTGAGATGGAAGCCGATCAGGAACAGCCAGAAATGCCAGTGACCCAGCTTCTCGCTCAGCATCCGCCCCGTCATCTTCGGATACCAGTAGTAAAACGCAGCAAAGATCATGAACAGAATCGCGCCCACCAGCACATAGTGGAAGTGCGCAACCACAAAGTACGAGCTGCTCAGTTGCCAGTCGAAGGGCGCCGCCGACAGCATGATTCCCGTCAGCCCCGCGATCAGAAACTGGAAAAGAAACCCGATAGAGAACATCATCGGCGTTTTGAAATGGATGTTTCCTCCCCACAGCGTCGCCAGCCAGTTGAAGATCTTGATCCCCGTGGGCACCGAGATCACCATCGTGGCAAAGACGAAGAAGGCGTTGCCTTCCGGCCCCAGGCCCACGGTGAACATGTGATGCGCCCATACCGCCAGGCTGATGAACCCAATCGCCACCGAGGCCGCTGCCATCGCCGGATAGCCGAAGATCGCCTTGCGCGAGAAGACCGGGATGATCTCGTTCGCGAAGGCAAAAGCCGGAAGCACCAGGATGTAGACCTCCGGGTGCCCGAAGATCCAGAAGAAGTGCATCCACAGCACCGCCGAGCCGCCGGCCTGCGTATCGAAGAAGTGCCCGCCGAGGTATCGGTCGATCATCAGCATGATCTGGGCTGCCGTCAGCGGACTCACCGCGACAAACGCGAGTCCGCTCATCACCAGGTAGAGCCACACCAGCAGGGGCATCCGGCCTAGCGTCATCCCCGGGCAGCGCATCGAAAATACTGTCGCCACAATGTTCAACGCCGTGCCAATGCTGCCTATGCCGCTCAGCAGCACGCTCAACGTCCAGTAGTCCGTGCTGTGGCCCGGTGAAAACACGATCGAGGTCAGCGGAGCATACGCAAACCAGCCCACATCCGGCGCCGTGCCCGCCCCGTAGAGGCCGCTGCCGGCAAAATAGCTGAAGTAGAGCAGAACGCCTGCGAACGCCGAAATCCAGAAGCTGAAAGCGTTCAGCCGTGGAAACGCCATATCCCGCGCGCCGATCATCAGCGGCACCAGGTAATTGCCGAAGCCGAAGAGAATCGGCATGCCAACAAAAAATACCATCGTCGTGCCGTGCATCGTAAACAGCCGGTTGAACACTTGCGGAGATACCGCCGTGTTATTCGGCACTGCCAGTTGCACCCGCATGATCAGCGCTTCGATGCCCGCAATCACCATGAAGATCAGCGCGTAGCCGATATACATCAGCCCGATCTTCTTGTGATCCACCGTCGTTACCCACTCGTGCAGCACTTCGAGGGCGCGGCGCGAGCCGGCCGCGGCAGGTTGCTTGACGTCTGCGGGTACTCCGATTTGAGTCGCCATGTCTCCCTCGTGTTCCGCCTAGCGAAGAGTCATCAGGTACTTCGTAACGGCATCCAGGTCGTGTTCGTCCAGGTGCATCGCCGGCATCAGCACACCCGGCTTGAAGTGCGAAGGGTCTGCAATAAACGCATGCAGGTTCTCCGGGTTCAGCGGCACTGAGCCCGAGGCGATCGTCTCGCGGCTCGCCAGGTGCGAGAGGTTCGGCCCGAAGATACCGCGTGCATTCGTTCCCGAGATCGTGTGGCAGTTCACACACGCGTTGCGCTCAAAGGCAGCGCGTCCTTCAGCCACAGACGGATCCTGGGTCGCGGCCTGCTGCTGGTCCCGGATCCAGGCGTTGAACTGGCTCGGCGTATCCGCGTAGACCCGGATCAGCATCTTCGCGTGCTGCACGCCGCAATACTGTGCGCATTGACCCAGGAACAGGCCCGCCCGCTCCGGGTCAATCCACATCACGTTCACCTTGTTCGGAATCAAATCCATCTTGCCCGCCAGTCGCGGCACCCAGAAGCTGTGATTCGTGTCCGCGGAAGACATGGTCAGATACGTCGGCGTTGGCCGGGCAGGATCGCTCACCGGCACGTGCAACTCATTCGCCGTAACAACTCCCAGCTTCGGATACCGGAATTCCCACCAGTACTGGTGCCCAATCACCACCACGTCGAGCGCCGTCTTCGGCTTGTCGGCCTTCTGCGTAATAAAGATCACGCGCGCAGTCGCCAAAAAAAGCACAACCACGATCAAAATCGGGATCACCGTCCAGGAAAGTTCGACCTGAGTGCTGCCATAAATCTGCGGCGGTTCCCGGTCGGCATCCTGGGCGCGGTGGCGAAACCGGATCAGCGTGTAGAGCAGGAACCCTGCCACCGAGATAAAGATCGCCGCGCAGATTGCCAGCACCAGCAAAGACAGGCCGAAGATCGAATGGGCAGGAGTTCCCTCGGGAGCGAAGATACTTGTAAGCGGCTGTTCAAAAACTCCAGTGAGCGCAGTCAGCCCAGAGGAAGTGCCCTCCAGTCGGGGCAGCAAACTCTTTGCTGCCGCCTCAATGCCTCTCATTGCGAGTTCCTGGGCAATCAGCATCCGTTCCCTTCGGCAGCGCCACATGGCGGCAAACCTGCCGGACCAATCGCGAATGAGGAGGCGATCGCCACCCTCAATTCGAGATTCGTTTCGGCGCCTGGCTGGAACGGAAAAGTACGCTCTGTTCCGACAGGCGCGAGTGTGTGCGACCCCAAGCGTCAGGACAGAATTCGAAATCGGTGAACCCGGTGCGGAGCTGAAGCGGTCGGAAGAGTCGCCGGGTTCTTCTTCCGTAATCACGAGATTAACATCTTTGCTGAGAGCAATCGGCAGCGTTGTCCCACGCCAGACGCGCTCGTTCCCAGTTAGCGGTACTTTGCAAATAACTCGAGTTGTCGTTCTTGGTATTCCCTTCGCTCCACTGGCGACGACAGGATCGTCGATGTCGATGTCGCACCGTAAACCGATAGCTTGTCAATCAACGCTTCCAGATGCGCGACCGAAGCCACGTTTGCTTCGATCACAAACGACTCATCTCCCGTGATGCGATGGCACCGGCTTATCTCGGGCAGTTCTTTGATCGCCGCCACTGTGCGGCTGATCTGCAGATCGCCTCCGGGAATCGTCAGCCGCACCAGCACGCGGATCGGCGCCCCCAGCTTTGCCACGCTTACCGTCGCGTGATAGCCCATAATCACGCCGGCATCCTCGAGCCGATGAATTCTCTCAGCCACTGCGGGCGTCGAGAGCCCCACTTTTCTTCCCAGCTCCGCAAAAGAGAGCCGTGCATTGTGCTGAAGGCTCTCAACCAGCCGCCATGAAATAGCGTCCAGTTCAATCTCAGTGGGTAAAGTGCGCTGTGTCATTCAGGTCCTTAAGCCAACCCAACATAACGCTTAATTTCGTTAACTGCAATCGAACTTTTAGCTTCGATCCGCCATTTTCTGTCTTTGTGCGGCGCGCCTATGCTTCTCTGTGGCCGGCAGTGCCTCTCCCCGTGGACCTCCCGGCTTACTAAGAAGGTGATTCCATGAGCGCTTCCCCTCGCCTCGCATCCGTCTCGCCTGTCTCTTCCGCCATTGCAACGCCCATCGCGTCAGAGCGTGATTTTCTCCCTCTCAAGGGAACCGATCATGTCGAGTTTTACGTCGGCAATGCCCGCCAGGCCGCGCACTTCTATCGCACCGCCTTCGGCATGTCGCTTGTCGCCTACGCGGGACCTGAGACAGGCCAGCGTGACCGAGTCTCCTACGTTGTGCAGCAGGGCAAGGTGCGCTTTGTGCTCACCACCCCTCTGCGCCGCGGCGATGCTGTTGCCGAGCACATTGCCATCCATGGCGACGGCGTACGTTCCATTGCGCTTTGGGTCGACGATGCCCGCCGCGCCTGGCGCGAAACCACGCGTCGCGGCGCCATCAGCGCCTCCGAGCCATACGAAATCTCCGACGATCAGGGCCGCGCCGTTCTTGCTGCCATCCGCACCTACGGCGATACCATTCACACTTTCGTCGAGCGCGGCGCCTACAGCGGCCCTTTTCTTCCCGGCTTCCGCCGCATCGAGAGTGACCCCCTCGCGCGCCCCGTCGGCTTGCTTAACGTCGATCACATGGTCGGCAACGTCGGCTGGCACGAAATGGACCACTGGGTTGACTTCTATGCGTCTGTCATGGGCTTCAGCCTCTACCAGCACTTCGACGACAAGGACATTTCGACGGAATACTCCGCGCTAATGTCCAAGGTCATGGCCAACGGCAACGGCTACGTCAAGTTCCCCATCAACGAGCCCGCCGAAGGCAAACGCAAATCGCAGGTCGAGGAGTACCTCGACTTCTACAACGGCGCCGGCGTTCAACACATCGCCCTCGCCACCGACGACATTCTGCGCACAGTCACATCCATGCACCAGCGGGGCGTTGACTTCCTTCACGTTCCCCACAGCTACTACACCGAGCTGCAATCGCGTGTCGGCGCCATCGATGAGCCGCTTGGCGCGCTTGAAGATCTCGGCATCCTCGTCGATCGTGATGACGAAGGCTACATGCTGCAGATATTCACCCGTCCTGTCGAAGATCGCCCCACGCTCTTTTACGAATTCATTCAACGCAAGGGCAGCCGCAGCTTCGGCAAAGGCAACTTCAAGGCGCTGTTTGAAGCCATCGAACGCGAGCAGCGCGAGCGCGGCAATCTCTAAGGCGGCGAGGCATCCATGAATCCCAAATC
>JBATYG010000759.1:0-7476 GCA_049673945.1 Occallatibacter sp. | reverse complement strand
AAACAGGCAGACCTCGTTCTCATCAAGGGCGACCCTGCGGCCCACATCGAAGATATCGAAAATGTCGACACCGTTTTCAAAAACGGCATCGGCTACGACTCGAAGAAGCTGATCGAAAGCGTGCGCGGCCAGGTAGGCGTGCGCTGACGCCGCGCGCTTCCACCACGCCACGCAGAAAAGGCGTCCCGACCCCGGGACGCCTCTCCGTTTCAGCAGCAAATCCGCGCTTACTCGGTAACCGTCAGCACCATGCTTGCCGTGTGCGGCACCGCTGTCACTCCATTGCTCGATTGCGCCGTCACATGCAGCGTGTAGCTGCCCGCCGGCGTCGGCAGGTTATGCGGTGGACCATGATTGCGGTAGTTGTAGAGCGGCGAACATCCGACAGTCCCCAGCACCGTCACCATCGCCAGCAGCCCCAGCATTGACAACCGGCTCAGCCATGCCTTGCGCCGCGCGCCAAAGGCCAGGCCCGCCAGCCCCAACGCACCCGGCAGCAGGAGGCACCACGTCACCCTGTTCGATGGCCGCATCTTGAGCGGCGTCAGCTCCGTCGTCGACCCCGCAACCGTCGCGATCACCATGGAGCTCGTCACCGCCGCCGTCGCATTCGGCAGCACCTGCACGTTCGTCGGTGTAAAGGTGCACGTCGATTGGTCAGGCAGGCCCGCGCATGAGAGCGCCACAAACATTGGCGCCGTCAGCGAGGCCGCGTTCACCGGCGTAATCGAAACTGCGATTGTGCCCGACTGCCCCTGCTGCAGCGATAGCGTCGTCGGCGCAATCGAAATCGTAAAGTCCGGCGTACTTCCCGTCGCCGCCACAACCGCCGCGCTGTCCGATACTGAAGTCGCATGCGTCTCATCGCCCGCGTAAACCGCCGTCAGGTGATGCTCACCCGGCGCAAGCGACAAGACTGACGATGCATGGCCCTCTGAATCAAGCGCCACGCCCGCAAGCGGCTTTCCTGCATCCTCGATCGTCACCGCGCCCGTGACCGGCGCACCATCCCGGCCGGCAACCGAAATCGACAACGTGGCCTGCGTTAACCCGCTCTGATCGCGAAGAGCGGCATTCAGCGTCGTCTCCGTAGCCAAACCCGACTGCCCGGCGGGTAAAGCCAGCGCGGGCAGCGCCAGCGCGACACCCAGTCCTGCGGCAACCAACTCAAGCCGCAAACTGCGGCCGGTCAAACCTCTCACGTGCACCTGCTCCAAACGTCCAGAAAGATCGTGATTCGCCCGAAATGGCGGCTTGTCTTCATTGTATCCGGCAGGGGCGCAGGCGGGCTAACCGCCGCCCCGCTCCCCCGCCCATGCGCAAATCGGGGGTATGCATTGGACGTTTGAATCGGCCGAATGGAACAATCGCTCCTCGGGTCACTCCTCGCGCAGCAATCGCGCCGGATTCACCGCCAGCGCGCGCCGCGCCGGAATCCACGTCGCAATCAGCCCGATCGTCACCATCGTCAGCACAGCGCCGCCCAGCACCAGCGGGTCCTGCGGCGTCGCTTGATAAACAAGGTACGCCAGCAGAGGGCGCCCCATCACCCCCAGCACCAGCCCCGCCGCCGACCCGCACAGCAGCACCAGCAGAGGGCGCCCCAGCGCCGCTCGAGTCAGTTGCCGCCGGCTCGCCCCCAGCGCCACCCGGATGCCCAGTTCGCGCAGCCGCTTGGAAACTGTGTAAGCCGCCATCCCGAAGACGCCCGTCACCGCCAGCAGTGCCGCCAGCAGACCCATCACGCCCAGCATCGCCGTCGCCGCCCGCGCCGGAAACAGCACCAGCGCCATCGCGTCCGGCCAGGTTCTGATCGTGAACGGCAGGCTCGCATCCACTCCCCTCATCAGCGTCGCAAGTGCGGTCGTCGTCTCCGCCACCGGAGCATCCGAACGCACAACCAGCGTCATGAACGCATCCGGAGATTGCGCCAGAGGATAGAACACTGCCGCCGATGGCCCCTCGGTCAGCGAATCGTACTTGCCATCCTCAGCGACGCCCACAATCTCGAAGAGGTCTTTGCCGCCGTCACGAAACCGGCGCCCAACCGCAGGCGCGTCTCCAAAAAGCTTGTGCGCCAGCGTCTCGTTCACGATCGCCACCTTCGGCGCAGCCGGGCCATCCTCCCACGTGAATCCGCGCCCCGCCATCAGCTGCGTGCCCGCGGCCTGCAAGTAGCCGGGCGAAATCGTGGAATAGTGCGCCAGCGTAATGCTCTTGCTCGGGCGCACATCCGTCTCGTCCGCGCGATACAGCGGCTGGTTGCTGCTGTTCCCGCTCAATGGCGCCCCGTTGATGCTCCCCGCCGCCGTCACCCCGGGAATGCGCAGTGCCTCCTCCAGCGCGCGGCGCTCCAAGGCCAGCGCTTCCTTATCCGAGTAGCCCGCCATGCGCATATCTGTTTCGACCAGCAGCGCGCCCTGAGGAACAAACCCAACCGGCGCACGCAGCGAGCGCTCCATGCCGCGCAGCGCCACCAGCGATGCCGTTACCAGCAGCGCGCACAGCATGATCTGCACGCCAAGCAGCACTTCGCGGGCATTCAGCCGCTGCCTCACTCGTCCCGCCGGCGCGCCGTTCTTCATCGCCTGCATCGCGTCGGTCCGCCAGATCTGCCGCGCCGGCAACAGCCCAGGCAGCAATCCGCTTAAGAATGAAAGTCCGAACGCGATCGCATAGACACGCCAATCCGCAGCCACCGTCACGTGAATCGGAAACTCCGCAATCGGCGCCCATTCGCTCAGTGCCTTCAGCAGAAGCGCTGCCACCACGGTCCCCGCCGCGCCGCCCGCCAGCGAAACCAGCACCGCTTCCGTCGCTACCTGCCGCAGAATCCGCCAGCGCGTCGACCCGATCGAGAGACGAATCGCCAGCTCCCGCGCCCGGTCCGCCGATCGCGCCGCAAAAATCCCCGCCAGGTTCACGCACGCCGCAATCAGCACCAGCAGCGCCAACCCCATCACCGCGGCAAGAAACGGCCGCGCGGGTCCGCCCAGCACATCGCCCATCAATCCCGGCTTCACCAGCCGCGCGCTCAGGCCGTCATCCCATAACGGATTCTCGCGCATCATCTGCCGCGCAACCGCGTTCAGGTTCTCCGTCGCCTGCGTCGCCGTTACGCCCGGCTTCAGCATCCCGATCATCCAGGAGCTGTGATTGCTCCGCTGATCGAGCTGGCTGTAGCCTTCGATCATCTTCTGGTTCACAATCGGCGTCCAGAAATCAGGCCACAGAAAAGTCTCCATACCGTGAAACCCTCTGGGCGCAACCCCGATAACCGTGAACGGATGCCGGTTCACTTCAACCGTCGCCCCCACTACGTTCGGGTTCGCGCCAAACCGCGTGCGCCACAGAGCATCGCTCAGCACCACATACGGAGCCGAGTTGGGTCCATGCTCATCGCTCTCGTGAAACAGCCGCCCCACCTCCGGCTGCACTTGAAGCATGTCAAAGTAGTTGCCTGATGTCTCGTAACCGCAGGAGCGCTCCGCCGTACCTCCCTGGCTGATACCAGCTATCGCAAACTTGTACACCGCCATATCGAGGAAGGCCGTGTTCCGCGCGCGAAAGTCCACAAAGTCCGGATACGATTGCGAGTCATCGCCGGCATTGTGATGCACTACCTGAAAGAGCCTCTCTGAACCCGGCACATCGATTGGCTTCAGCAGCAGCGCATTCACCACGCTGAACACCACCACGTTCGCCCCGATACAAAGCGCCAGTGTCACAATCGCGATAACCGCAAAGCCCGGCGAACGCCGCAACTGCCGCAGCCCGTAGCGCACGTCGCGGTTCAGGCTCTCCACGCTCAGCGCGGCATCTGCCGCCGTTACCCTCTCGCGCGTCGACGTGCGATTGCCAAACCGCAGCGCCGCATCCCGCCGCGCTTCCTCCGGCGACATCCCCTTCGCGATGTTGTCGTCGATGCGCATCGCAAGATGCGCCTGCAGCTCATCGTCGATCTCGTTCTGCAAATCGCTCCGCCGGAAAAGATTTGCGATTCGATGCATCAGACTCATCGAGATCTCTCCTTCACTCGCTCCGCAGAGCCTTCATCGGGTCGATCTTTGCCGCGCGCCGAGCAGGAATCCAGCTCGACGCCAGCGCCACCGCCGCAATCACGACGGTGATCGTCCCAAACACCACCGGATCATCCGGACGCACGCCCCGCAGCAGACTCGCTGCCATCCGTGCCAGGGCAAACGCCATCACCAGTCCCACCGCCAACCCCACGCCGGTCAGCCACGAGGCGCGCCGCAAAATCATCCCGAGGATGTCTCCCCGCTGCGCTCCCATCGCCAGCCGCACGCCCATCTCGCGCGTCCTCTCGCCCACCAGCGTCGCCATCACGCCGAAGATCCCAATTGCCGCCAGCAGCAGCGCAATCAGCCCGTCAACCCCGAGCATCACGACAACGTACTCGAGCCCCACAAGGTTTTCGTGGAGCCGCCGTTCCATCGTCATCGCGTCGTCCACCGGTAGGGATGGGTCGATTGCCGCCAGCGCCCGCCGTGCCGGTGCAGCCAGCGCCAGCGGATCGCCCTCCGTGCGCACCACGTAGGTCGCCGTGCTCAGCGGTAGTTGCGCCGAGCTCATGTACAAAACCGCGGGCCGCGACTCGTCCCACAGCGTATATCTCGTCTCCCTGGCAACGCCCACGATCGTCAGCCACGGCGTCCGCACCTCCGGCCTGCGCAGGCGAACGCGATGCCCAAGCGGGTTCGCGCCGGGAAAATAACGGTCTACAAAACCCCGGCTCACCACCGCCACCGGAACCGTATCCGTCGTGTCGCTCGCCGTGAAACCCCGTCCGTCCACAATGGGAATCTTCAGCGTGGAGAAATAGTCGTCGCTCACCGCGATGCGCTGCGCGCTCTGGAACTTTCCGGGCACAACGGGACGATTCTCGATCTCGACATCGTTGATCCAGGTGTCGTCGCTGGACGGCAGCGAAGTCGTCACCGCCGCATGCGTCACGCCGGGCAGCGCCCGCAGCCGGTCCACCGTAGTCCTGTACCAGGCCGCCTGCTTCTGTGGCGTGTCATAGCGCGTATCCGGGAGACTGACCGAAAACGTCAGCACCTTTCCCGGCTGATACGCATCGGCAATATGCAGCATCGCCTGCATGCCTTTTGCCATCAGCGCCGCGCCGATGACCAGCGCCACCGCAAAGGCGATCTGCGCCACGGCAAAAACGCTTCTCAGCCGCCGGCTGCGCCCCGAGCCGGTTGTTGAGCGCGACCCGGCCTTGAGCTGATCTGCCATGTTCATGCGCAAAGCCTCAAGCCCAGGCAGAAAACCGGAAACGAGCCCCGCAGCTATTGCCAATGAAAGCGAGAAAGCCAGCGCGCGCCAGTTGAGGGAGATATGCGACCATCCGGCCACGTAGCGCGCCACGCGCGGCGGCATGGTGATCAGCGTCAGATGCAGATACACCGCCGCGAGCGCAACTCCTCCGGCGGCGCCAATCAGTCCCAGCAGCAGATTCTCCGTCAGCAACTGTCGCATCAGGCGCATGCGGCTCGCCCCAAGCGCGGTGCGCATGGCAATCTCAGGCCGTCGACCGATGCCACGCGCAAACTGCAGGTTGGCGACGTTGGCGCACACCACCAGCAGAACAAAGAGCGTTGCGCTCATCATCAGCTTGTAGTAGAGCGGCGTCAGATCGCCGTTGATGTCGTCGAGCAGCGGCACCACCTTCGCCGACATACCCAGGTCCGCCGCCGGATATGCCGCCGCAAGCCGGTCCGCGATCGTGCGCAGCTCGGCCTGCGCCTGTTCGACTGTTACGCCCTTCCGCAGCCGCGCCGTCACCATGTAGTTGCGCCCGCTGCGGTCGGCCATCTGTGCCGGCGTCGGCGCAAGCGGCACAAACACATCCGCGTCTGACGGATATTCCACAGTCTTCGGCAGCACGCCAATCACCGTGTACGGGCGATCGGCCAGCTCGATCTGCCGTCCCAGCACATTCGGATCGGCGGCAAATTTCCGCTTCCAGAAGCCGTAGCTCAGCACCACCACTGCGTCGCGTCCCGGCTCGCACTCGCTTTCGTTGAACACCCGCCCCAGCACGGCCTGCGTGCGCAGCACCGGAAAGAAGCTTGCCGAGGTCAGTGCCGCCTGCACACTCGCCGCGTCGCCGGCGCCCGTCAGGCTCATGCCAGCTTCCGTGCGCACCGCCATCTCCTCAAACGAATGCGCCTCGCGGTTCCAGTCTTCGTAGTTCGCCAGCGCCACCTGCCGTGGTCCGGTGCGATCCTGCTCCGCGGCCACCACCACGCGATCGAGCGCCGGCACCGCCAGCGGCCGCAGCACCACCGCATCCATGCTGCTGAAGATCGCCGCGTTTGCCCCGACGCCCAGCGCGATACTCATCGCCGCGGTGATCGTGAACCCCGGCGACTTCCACAACTGCCGCAGTCCGTAGCGAATATCCCGCACTACTCCATCCAGGCTCAGCGCCGCATCAGCTGCCGTCACACGTTCCTCCGTCGTCGTTCGGTTGCCGAAGCGCACCAGCGCATCCCGCCGCGCCTCTCCGGGCGCCATGCCCCGTGCAATGTTGTCCTCGGTGCGCATCGCAATGTGCGCCTGCAACTCGTCATCGATCTCGTTCTTCAGGCGATCCCGCCGGATCAGGTTCCCGATTCGCCGCAGCAGAGCCATCGAAATCCTCCTATGCGTAGCGCAACACCGCGCGCACGCCCTTCACAAGCTGGTCGAAGCTCTCCTCCACCTGCTGCAACTGCCGCCGCCCCTGCGCCGTCAGCCGGTAATACTTCGCGCGCCGGTTGGTTTCCGAAACCACCCACTCCGACGTAACCCAGCCGCTCTGCTCCATCCGATGCAGCGCCGGATAAAGAGAGCCTTCCTCCACCCGAAGCAACTCTCCCGACGCGCTCTGGATATGCAGCACAATCCCATATCCGTGCAGCGCCCCGTTCTGCGCCAGCGTCTTCAGCACCAGCAGATCCAGCGTCCCCTGCAGATCGTTCTTCGCCATTCCAAACCCCTAGCCAACTTAGTATAAAGAATACTAGGCATAGCAAACTAGGTATGTCAAGCGGCGGCGGTAGAAAAACCTAAGGGAGCCAGGCTGGCCGGCGGAAACTGCCGGTACATCCCTTCGGCGGAAAGCACCTGGAAAGCTGGCGCCTCCCGCGCGGGACGCCGTGTATATAGATAGAGCGGGGGCTGCATGCACAAAACGAGGCTTGAGGCGTTCAGCGATGGCGTGCTGGCGATCATTTTGACGATTATGGTGCTCGAGCTGCGGATTCCGCACGGCGAGGAGCTCGCGGCGCTCCGGCCGCTGGTGCCCGTGCTGCTCTGCTATGTGCTGAGTTTTGTCTACATCGGCATCTACTGGAACAACCATCACCACATGCTCCACGCGGCGCGCAACGTTTCAGGTGGCGTGCTGTGGGCAAACCTGCACCTCCTCTTCTGGCTCTCGCTCCTGCCGTTTGTCACCGG
>JBATYG010000758.1:0-2223 GCA_049673945.1 Occallatibacter sp. | reverse complement strand
CCGCTGGAACCCACGCCCCGCGAAGCGCTTCCCTCACCCGGCGTCGGCTTGCGTCACTATGCGCCGCGCGCGCGGCTGCTCCTCATCGAGGCCTCGCTGCCCGAGATGGCAGCGCGCCTCGAAGACGCCGCCCGTCGCCACGCGAGCGAGCGCGTGGGCATCATGCTTCCCGCCGAGATCGACGCGCCTGCACTCGCCGGCCTTGCGATCTACCCCTGGGGCCGCTGGCACGCGCCCGAAGAGCTCGCGCGCAACCTCTACGCCGGCCTGCGCGATCTCGACGCCCGCGGATGCGCAGTAATCCTCTGCCCCTTGCCGCCGGCAGACGGCATCGGCGCTGCGCTACGTGACCGTCTCCGCAAGGCGGCGGATGTATGATCGGCCGATGAAATCCCTACTAGGGTTTGCGCTCGCTCTGCTTGCACTTGGACAGGTCAAACCCGCCAAACAGATCCAACAGGCTCAGATCAAACAGGCTCAGACCATGCAGGATCGCAATCTCATCGTCGGTGCCTGGAGCCTCAGCACCTACGAACTTCGCTTGAAGCCTTCGGGAAAGATCACGACACCGTTTGGACCACGCCCAGTGGGCCGGATTCTCTATGAAGCGAACGGCCAGATGTCGGCCCAGCTGATGCGTCCCGACACGACGGCCTTCGCGAGCGATGATCCCCGGCGGGCGAGTGACAAGGAAGCTGCTTTGGCCTGGAGGAACTACATCGGCTATTGGGGCACCTACACCATCGATGTGAGAGCGGGCATCATCACTCATCACATCGAGGGCGCCTGGTTGACCAACTGGGTGGGTCGGGATCAGACGCGTGCGTTCCGGCTTTCCGGAGACACCTTATCTCTTGACGCTGATTCGCCTGCCTGGCACGCGCACCTCACATGGAAGCGAATTCGGTGAACCTCAGCCGGTGATTTTCTGCCGCAGATAGAGACGCGTTCCAGTTGGACTTGGTCAGGGAATCGGGCCCCCTCTGCCAGATCAATTCTGCGGATATGCGATCCAGCACGCAGAATCGATGATCGAATCAAACAGTGCCGCGTTTGCCGGAGTTACGTCCCGATACCGTGCGCCTTCGAAGCCAATCGCCACCTGACGCCATTTCTCGCCATTCGGCTGGCTTCCCCGCGTATCCATGCCGATCACTCCGCCTCCACTACCAACAACCAGACCCGGCGGCATGACCACATTACGAGTCACGAAGACCTCTGATTCGACGAGTTGCTTATCGTCCGGTGTGCTGCTCATCGCATACGGCCCGAACCAGAATTCAAGGCGATCATCGCCTTTTTTTGCCCTGATAATGTCGACCACGTAATCGACGTCAGTCTTGCCGCGAATCAGCCTGACATCGCGAGAAGGCGCGTCGAACTGGAGACCATATTTTCCCGAGCCGATGCGTTCAAATCCGCTCTGCGGCTCGCCGCAGGCAGCAAGCGAAAAGCTGCTGTCGGCCGGATCCAGGGTTATCGTCGGGGCCGACATTTCTGCAGTGACCACAAGAAACTGCGGCTGCAAACCATCGCGTGGCGCAAAGTGGAGAACGGAGCCGGGGTGCTCGATACGGAATGAGCCGCTCGCGTCCGTCGTCATCGCGTCGCGCTGAGCGGGGCAGCATTTCCACTCACTGCCAGAAACTACAACTCCCTCAATCGGCTTTCCATCCCGCGCCGTGACCCTGCCCGCTATCGGAGCGTGAAACGTAATCTCCGCCTCGAAACCGTTTGAGTTCTTGCGATCCCGGTCGGGAAAACGCCATCGCCGGGCAGCATCCGCTGCTGCGGCAAATAAGGGATCTGGCAGCGAGTGTGGGTTCGATACGTCCTTTACGGCGCCATCTCCCCCGACAGATATTCGAACGGTGAACCCTGTGGAAACCGGGCCGGGCGGAACCGTTGCTTCCTCTATATAGGTGGCCGCCTCACGAGCCTCCCCGTTTGACAGCCCTTCGCGCAGGTTTTCAGGTGCCGGCTGGCACAGAGCGGCAGTCGTCAGAACCAGTGTGAAGGCCAATAACCGGAGACCGCAAACGAAGCAGCGATACATGCGGGAATCGTAGCAGACCTTGTTTCAGCGCTTTCGGGCGGAAATTCGCCGGTTTCGGTTGAGGTTCGGCGTTTCGGTCGTGGTGGGGCGCCCGGCGGCCCGGCATAGTGCGTTGCGTGCTTAGGGCAAACGCCGCGCCAAATGCAGCAGCGTGAGATTGTGCTTGC
>JBATYG010000757.1:0-1907 GCA_049673945.1 Occallatibacter sp. | reverse complement strand
ACAGGCGGATGCAAGGACGGACTTCATCCCGACCGCGTAAATGAAAATCAAGGAGCGGAGTCAACGCTCTCGTTCCTGATGGCGCTCCTGGAAATGCAAGGGGCGAAAGTGACAGGCGCAGCAGAACTGCTTCCCGAAATGAGTGTCTCTGTTTGAATCTACTTATCGATCCAGCCGCTTTGCCGAAGGCTAATTTGTTGGAACAGCCGAATCCGGGCGCACGTGCAGATCTTCCTCTCTTCGCGCGCTACGCCGGCAATCCAATTCTTACTCGTCAGGATTGGCCCTATCCAATGAACAGCGTTTTCAACGCTGGTGCCGTGCGGTTGCCCGACGGGGACACCCTGCTTCTTTGTCGTGTGGAAGATCGGAGTGGCCTGTCGCACTTATGCGCGGCACGTTCAGCGAATGGACTCGACGGATGGCGGATCGATGCCCAGCCCACGCTGAAGGCAAGTCCGCACGACTACCCTGAGGAGATCTGGGGCATCGAAGATCCGCGCATCACGTACGTCCCTGAACTCGAACAATATGCGGTGGCATATACGTCCTTTGCGCGTGGGGGTCCTGGAGTTTCACTGGCAATGACCAAAGACTTCAAGACATTCGAGCGATTCGGTGTGATCATGCCGCCCGAAGATAAGGATGCCGCGCTGCTGCCGCGAAGAATCAACGGCTACTGGGCCATGATTCATCGTCCGGTAACGACGCTTGGAGCTCATATGTGGATTTCCTATTCGCCGGATTTGCGACATTGGGGAAGTCACAAGGTGGTTCTCGAAGCGAGACGAGGCGGATGGTGGGATGCGAACAAGATAGGGCTTTGCTCCCCGCCGATCGAAACAGCGAGAGGGTGGCTGATGATCTACCATGGCGTTCGAAACACTGCGTCGGGCAGCATCTATCGGCTCGGTCTTGCACTCTTTGATTTGGAGAGGCCAGACGTCTGCCTGAAACGAGGAGATTCCTGGATGTTCGGTCCCGAAGCCCCCTACGAGCGTAACGGAGATGTGAGCGACGTTGTGTTTCCTTGTGGCCAGACCATCGGGGATGACGGAGACACCATTCATCTCTATTACGGGGCTGCAGATTCCTGTATGGCGGTAGCTACAGGCAGTATCCATGCTCTTCTCGCATGGTTGGACTTGAATGCTGGCCCAGGTGACTCTTCTGCTCGCTAATCCATGCACATACGACTGGAAAGGAGCTTCGAATGAACGTAGAAGCGATGACTCGGCCTGGCTGGCTTCCCCGCATACTTTGGCCTCGCAGAATCTGCCCCTGCTGCAACTCTGTTCAATTCAAACCTGGTGAATTGCGTTGGATTGATGGTCTCTTTGGCTTCTTTGCTCTCCGTCCGGTTCGCTGCATGTTTTGTTGGCGGCGGTACTACTGGCTTTCGATACGAGCCGTAGAATGAGCCTCCGGCAATATGACTCCGGCCTCACGTCGACTGGCTTCTGCGCAACCTCTCGATGAAAAGTTCCCCGTCGGATTTGAATTATCAGATCATTGCGCAAGGCGGCGGAAGACCTACAGACGACCCACAAAGCAGCATCGAGAATGCGCCAGGCATCAGCATGGGATCGTACTCGCACAAGTATGGACAGACGGGCACGCCTCCGGAGAATTTGCATTTACAGTCTCCGGGGAGAGAATCGCGGGCAGATACGGCTGCTTCATATGAATGGTCAGGCGATTCGGGTCTGGAAAGAGATGGGGAAAGCGCCCAACGTCATTCGAGCGCGAAATCGCCTGCCTCAGGCAGCTCTTTAGACGTTTGGCGCACCTTTCAGCGAATGACGCGCCGAACGACTCTCGTCGTTAGAATCGCGTATTAACACTGAGTTCCTTCAGCCGCAAATACCCCGGAGCACATTCACATTGCAAAGCAGGCTCTCCGGTAT
>JBATYG010000756.1:0-4088 GCA_049673945.1 Occallatibacter sp. | reverse complement strand
GCTAGAGCTGGGGACAGTTGAGCTGGCTCAGGACTCTTCCGCGAAGCCGCAGAGGACTCCCCTCGCACAACGGGCAAGACTCGGGTCATTTGGGGTCTTTACATGGGGCGGTTGCACAAAAGCGTGCCTTAGTCGGCGTCGGAATCCGGTGAAACTCTGGAATCCCGAAATTCCGATTTCTGCATTTGCTCGTCGGCCTGGCGCAGCTTGGTAAGCGTATTCCTGTAAAACCAGGCCGCTGCCAGACCACCCGCCAGCGCCGACCCCGCCGCCACGGCGCCCACCTTCAGCCAGCTCAGGGGCCGCGTCTGCTGTGTCGCATCAGTGGTAGAAGTTTCTGATTTTAAATATCTTGCCATACAGTTTGTCTCAAACCCAGCACGCACCTGCAGGCCAAACGTATCATTGAGCGCACCGCCCCGGAATCCCACAGATTCCCCTCATACCAATATGTGAGAAAATCTTGATTTTGGTATTTGAAATCTATCCGATCTATAGTATGGTGTAGATATTCCGGTGAGGGAGCGGGGCGAGCTTCCCCCTCCATCCCGGAAGTAATTTGCGTCACTGGCCTCCCGGCACGAACAGCAAAAAGTTCGTGCCGTCTTTTTTTTGTGCGAAGCTCTCACCGCCCCAGGCGCTCCCTCAACAAACCTCTCCGTTCTAAAATGCTCTGGAGGGCTGTTTTCCCATGTTCACCTTGATAAGAAGCCGCGCCTTGCTTGCTCTGGCTGTCTTTGTGCTCACTGCAGCCAGCTACGCACAATGGACCAACCCCGCCTACGATGTTCCTGCCTATCACCCGTCGGCGCCGCTCAAGGTTAGTGGGCTTCCGCCCATCCTTTCGGGATCACAGCTCACCGGTCCAAACTTCCAGTATCCCTGGCAGGTCCACGTTTACCAGCAGGCTGCGAAGATCGGCAACGTCCTCTACCAGCTGCCCTGTAACTGCCGCTGCGACCGCTCTCTCGGCCACACCAGCCTGCGCAGCTGCTACGAGGGACTGCACGGCGCCGAGTGCTCCACCTGCGCCCAGGAGGCGCTCTATGCCTATCGAATGACGAAAGAGGGCAAGTCGCCGGCCATCATCCGTGCCGGCATCGCCCGCCATGAGTACGAGAGTATCGACCTCGAGCATCAGTAGCCGGTCGCCTCACCGCGCCTTTGACTGGACTGACTCTGCGAATCCATTCGCATCACTTTTTGGGATTTTGGGCAGCCGCGCTTGCACGCCCTGCTCAGCGCCGCAACCCGATTCAGCGTAAAATGAAGAAGTACCAGCACGAGCCGGTTGTTCCGGTTCGCTTCCCGGGGTTCTCCGGCGGTGTTTTCCGCTGCGGGGGACACGAAGATGGGGGCGTCACGGTTTCGACGGGATCGCTTGCGGCACGGAGGCATGCCGGGGTGTGGGCACCCGTAATCGCCTGCAAAACTAAAGTTGCCAACGATAATCTGGCACTTGCTGCTTAATTAAATAAGCAGCCGTCCTCCTCGGCTTTGCCTGTGGGCTGAGAGCGGGCGTCGCACAGCGGGCTGTGTGGTTGCGGCTCGGTCCGTGTTGCAACCGCAAGATCATCGGACTAGCTTCTGGCGCATCTTGTCCGTTCTGAGCGCCCGAAGCGAACCCTTCGGAACGGACTGAGCATGGAGTCTCCTGGTTGACAACGATTTCGGACGCGGGTTCGACTCCCGCCGCCTCCACCAGCCTTCGCCCTCTTCGAGGGCTACGGCTCGGCAAGCCATTCGACAGGGCGAAGGCTGTCGCGCCGAAGCTGTAGCGCAGGCGGACCTCTTCGAGGAAATACGCTGCAGCGCAAACAGACCGATTATGAAATACGTCTACATTCTTCAGAGTGCTACCGGGGAGCATTTCTACACAGGTATCACCGATGACCTTGACGCACGGCTTTTCCAGAAATTAAAAGGCACTTGCCCACGCGACCTGATTTCGGCCGTTCTGCTTGGCCTGATAGAGCGCCTTGTCCGCGATCTGCATCAATTCGATTGATGTCTCGCCGTCCAACGGCACGGCGACGGCCACGCCTAGGCTGACGGTCTGCATGCCGGAGGGACTGACGGGATGGGGCAGCGCCAAGTCCTGTACCGACTGCCGGACCATCTCGGCAATTTCCCGCGTACGCTCCAGCGTCGTATCCGGCAGGATCATGGCAAATTCCTCCCCGCCGATCCGCGCCGGAATGATTTGTGATGCCTCGGCGATGTTATCGACCACCCGAGCAATGGACCGCAAATACGCATCACCGGCCAGGTGGCCTGCGACATCGTTGTACTGCTTGAACTGGTCAACGTCGAGGATCACCAGCCCCAGGCATTTCCGGGTGGTGAATGCGTCATCCCACGCGTGCTCGAACTGCACATTGAAAGCTCGCCGGTTGGGCAGACCGGTCAGCTCGTCCTTCAGCGCCAGGTAGCGGAACCTGGCTTCGCCTGTAGCCAACGAGCGTTTCAGCTCGTCCTTCTCCTCGAGGATGGCTGCGACCGGGAACATTGTGAAGATGGCCACCGCCGCGAATACCTGCGCGATCACGATCCGATGCAGCAACATGTGCTGGCCGGCGATGAGCATCAGCGGTCCGTGCCCCTTGATCGTGAAGCCGATGGCGATCATGACAACCACGAGAATGTTCACGACGGTTCCGGGAAGTCCCAGCCGGAACGCCACCAGCAGGAATGCGGGAAAGATGAAGAAGATCAACGGATCCTGACCGTGCGTAAAAACGAAGGTCGTGACCACCACCGGCGCCAACAGCACAAGGAGCGTATGCGAGAGCTCCCGGCGGTAGAACATGGCGAAGAAACCGCGCTGCTGCACCATGATAATCAGCGGTGCCAGAATCGCCATCCCCAGCAGATCGCCCAGATACCAGGTTCGAAACATCTGCCACCATGGCGGGCCGGGTACGCGCAGCAGCGTCCAGAAGGTGCCGAGCGCGCTGGTCAATGCTGTCGCTCCCAGAACCGAGATCATCAGAAAACCGACCAGCGAACGCCTGCGCCTGAGATCCAGCGGATAGCCGAACCATCGCGTCAGCAGCAACGTGGAGGTGACTACCTCCACCGAATTGGCGAGCGAAACGCCGAACGCCAGCGTGAAAGGGTCGCCGTAAATCACATCGGCCAGCGTGTCCGCGGTCAATCCCGCGAGAAAATACGGCAGCCACCGCCGCTTCGGCTGGGTGATCAGCAGAGAGAAGATTAAGCCATTCGAGAACCAGATCGTGGCGACGCCTTCCGACTGGTGTGACAGCACGATGCCCAGCCAGGAGAAGAATGTTGCCACCGGCAAGACCCACGCCAACCGGATCAGTGCCGCTGGGGTCCAGGAATCCTTGTGCCTGAACCCTTCCCATATCTCTCTGATTAGTTCTGCCAAGCCGGGCGAGCGTGCAGGCGGAACGGAAAGAGCTTCGGGGACAACAACTGCACGCTTCGTCGCGTGCCCCTCGCTGACGGAGGGAGCCACGATCGATTCGTGTTCGACGTAGTGTCGCGAAGCCGTTTTCGTCACGGGCACCATCCGAGTACCGAGGAGTCCAGAATGAGAGTTTATCCTTGACCTCGTTCCTCGCCAAGAAGAATTGGCCCACCCTTCTTTTCGACCGGTGAAGCGCACTTGGCTTAAGTCGAGGATTTTGTGTAGGGTTCTTGCGTTCATGAGGGGAGCATGTCTTCCGCTTCATGGTCTGTGGCTTCCACCCCACAAAGACATGACCCAATTCGAAGGAGAAGAAAAGGCGAGAGTCTACCTGAGGTGCTCTCCAATCTCAAATCACAATCGCCTGCGCGGGAGGCGCCGAGGGTACTATGCACTCGTGATCCAGATGCGGCTACGTGAATGTGAAGAACTGACAAAGGCCGCATAACTAGAGGCTGTTTCGTTTCAGTTCGATAGCCGCCGCGTCACCATATCTAACCAGCCTGCTGCCAAGAGGTTAGACAATCAGACGGATAAATCCTGGGGGAACTGTACAGTCACCGTACAGTCGCCCCTTTTTTGATTTGCCCGAATTCAGCGATCGAAGCAGAATCTCACTGGAGTCGGGGTCGAAATGCTTCCCGTCTATACC
>JBATYG010000755.1:0-7383 GCA_049673945.1 Occallatibacter sp. | reverse complement strand
GGAGTTCACACCGAAGACGTATGAAGTATTGCCGCCATCGAGTCTGAAGACTTTCGCATCCCGATTGACGGTTACCGGGCCAGCCCCTGCGCAGGCAGAGGTAAAGAGAAACAGAAGGGTCGCGACTGAAAATGTTTTCAGCATTAGCCATCCTTGTGCCGGAACCGCCTCATCATATATCCCATCCACCACGAAACAAAAGTCCCACCAGCCAAAAGCCGAGCAAGACTTATCGGATATTCTGTTCACACCCCCGGAGGTCCCCCGGATGCTCTCCCCAGCTGTCATCTCGCCCGCCAATCCCACTCCTGTCGAGGAGATTGCCGCCGCAGTAGACCGCATCGGTCCTCTTCACGGTCTCCCTCTCGAGGACCGTCTCTGGCTGGCGCGTCACGGCGAGGAAGTAGTCGCCGAAGCAGGATCTGTCCTCTTCGAGGATGGCGCCCCTGCGGACAGGATGATGCTGATCCTGAAAGGCGAGATTCACGTACGCCGGCAGCACTCCGGGCCAGTGGCCCTGTTTATCGGCCGCACCGGCCAGATGACCGGCCTGCTCCCCTTCTCACGCATGAAGAGCTACGGCGGCCAGGGCTTCGCCGTTTCACACGTATGGGCCCTGCTGATCCACAAATCCCTCTTTCCCGAGATGCTCCAGGCCATCCCCACAATGGCCCAGCGTGTGGTCTCGACCCTGCTTGACCGCGTGCGCGAAGTCACCCGCATCGAACAGCAGGCTGAAAAGCTTTCAGCCCTCAACAAGCTCGCCGGCAACCTCGCTCACGAGCTCAATAATCCAGCCTCTGCCGCACAGCGCGCTGCCTCAAGCCTCGTGTCGGAGCTCCGGGCCAATCGCCAGAACCGCTTCAAGCTGGTGAATCTTCGCCTCACTGAATCCCAGATTCGCGGCGTTCAGGATTGGGAACAGCGCGTCCTGAGCCGGCGCATGCCGCTCGAGGGAACAAATGTGGCCGAGCTGATCTCCCGCGAAGAAGCGCTGCGCGACTGGCTGAACACTTTGTCCAGCGAAAGCTCCTGGGAGATTGCAGCGCAGCTCAACGAGCAGGGCGTGACCGTGGCAGACCTCGAAAATCTGCGCGCTTTTCTCGAGCCCAAAGAAGCCGCCATCACCCTCCAGTTCTTCGCCCGGTTCCTGCGCACCACACGTTCGGTCGATACTCTTCTCAATTCGACTGACCGCATCTTTGATCTCATCAGCGCCGTCAAAGCCTACTCCTACATGGACCGTGCGCCCATCCTCGAAGTCGACGTTCCCGCCGGCCTCGACGCCACCCTGCAGATGATGCACTCGCGCATGAGCAACGTGACAGTCGAGCGCGACTACGAGCAGAATCTGCCCCACATCAGCGCGTACGGCTCTGAGCTCAACCAGGTTTGGACTGCAATCATCGAAAATGCGCTCGATGCCCTCGGCAACCACGGCATCCTCCGCATCGCCTGTCGTCTCGAGGGCGAGATGCTCCTCGTCGAGATATGGGATACCGGCCCCGGCATTCCTGCCGATCTGCAGGACCGCATCTTCGAGCCTTTCTTTACCACCAAGCCTCCTGGACAGGGCCTGGGCCTCGGCCTCGATAACGCCATGCGCATCGTTCGGAAGCATAGAGGCCATCTCAGCGTTAAATCCGAGCCCGGCTCAACCTGCTTCCGCATTCGCCTCCCGCTCGACCAGCTCCAGGCTTATTGACAATCCACAGCTCCCCGACCGTTTTTTTCGTCTATCAATGGAACAGGAGAAATGGATGGCAAGCATTACCTCGGGCCGTGGCCTCCCCACGGCTTCCGTTGCGCCCCTGCTGGCAGTACGGAAAGGAAAGAAAGCAATCGCGTTCTACAAAGCGGCCTTTGGCGCCGTTGAACTCTTTCGCACCGTGAGCGAAGACGGAGCCGTCGCGGCGCGGATGGCGATTGGACAATCCGAGTTCTGGCTCGCCGACGAAGCCCCGGCCAATAGAAACTTCAGCCCCGCCAGCCTCGGCGGAAGCACAGTTCGGATGGTCCTCGTCGTCGACAATCCCGACGAAGTCTTTGCGCGCGCTGTAGCTGCCGGTGCCGAAAGCCTCTTCCAGGTCGTCGATCAGCCCTACGGCTGGCGCATCGGCCGGCTCGTCGATCCGTTTGGGCATCATTGGGAGATCGGACACCCGATCGCCGGGGATTCAGAACTTGAAGCCAATCCGAGGAAAGTTATGGAATTCTCTCACGAATAAAAACTTATCAGAACGAAACAGCCGCTGGTTCCGTCACGCGCGTCACTGACTGATCCCCGGTCTTCTGCTTCCACGCAGACCGAATTGCCTCGATTTTCTCTCGGTTCTCCGGCGTATCGGGATAATCAATGATCAGCATCTTTGAGCGCAGCCGCTCGGGAGCCCTCTGATTCTTGCCCAGCCACTGCCCATAGACGTCCACCACGCTCAATCCCGCAGGAAAACGCGGCGTAACCTGCTCGTCCAGAAACACCCGCCACTCAGCCTCGCTCACTCCTTGCTCAGGGTGCTCCACGGGACCAAGCCCAAAGTAAAGCTTTGTGTCGACCCAGCCCTTCGTCTGACCGGGATGCGCCGGGTCGCCTGCAAGCGTGGGAGCCGTGCCATTTGACCCTGCCACCTGTATGTGCCGGTTCGCACAGCCCGCAATCGCCCACACGAGCGCAACCGTCAGCAATGCAGGCCGTACATGCATTTGCCTCAAAAGATCCTCGCAGGAAGAATTTGAGCATCAGCCACTTCGCGCAGGTTTCTACTTCTCTATTTCAACTCCGCGCCAGAAAGCTACGTATCCCCTGATCTTGCGGGCAGCCGGCTTTGGATCCGGATAGTACCAGGCAGCGTCCGGGTTGTCCTGTCCGTCGATCAACAGGCTCATATAGCGTGCCTGGCCTTTCCATGGGCAGGTGGACGTTGTGCTGCTGGGGCGAAAATACTCCCGCTTGAGGCTGGCCTCGGGAAAATAAACATTCCCCTCAACCGTCTCCGTAACTTCACTCTCTGCAATAACTTTGCCGTTCCAAGTAGCTCTTGCCATTATGTTTACCAGTACCACCATCGATCACTGACCGAGACAGAAATTCTGTGTCGCCAGCAGGCAGGCAGTCGGATACGACACTACCAGAGATTGTGTTTTCTGGCGAGTAAATTGGCCCTCAGGTTCTATGCCGTGGCTATTTGGCCTGGGCAATCGAGTCGACATGGATGCTCTTCTTTGCAGCATCCTCCGTCGCCTTCACCGTCACGTGATCTCCATAGAAACCTTTAACGGCATCGGGGTTCTCGATCGTCCAGACGGCCTTCATTTTCTGATCCACAAATACTGGCGCCAGGCCACCCTCGATGCACTTCTTCACGCACGCCGCACCTGTGCCGGCGTGTTTTGCGCCGCACATTGAGTCCGAAATCCAGCCGTTGACTTGCGTGGAACTCGCCGCGTGCGCTGCCAGCAATCCTGTCGCGGCCATCAAGGCCAAAACCACTACGCTACGCTTCATGGGAATCTCCAGTGCCTCCAATTGTAGTATCAACAGCTTCCCCGAGGTATCAACTTTCCTGGCCCATTTCCTGACGCATCCAATCGAATCGTTCCCATCTCCGCCGATCAGCGCGGTTGAAGACTCGGCCGGCGCGCTTCGAGGTTCTTCAGCACGGCCTCGTAGCGGGTCGCGGCACTGGGGAATCGGCTGACCAGTTCGGAAGTCTTCGCAAAAAACCCTGGCGTCTTCTGCCGGATCTCCTCGAGAAGATGGGAGAACTTCGCCAGCAGGAAGAATCCTTCGCCGTTGCAATCGACAAAAAGATCGGCCGACACGGCTCCGTGCAGCACCATGGCCGCCGCCATCTCCCAGTAGGTAACAACCTGCCGCAGCCACGGGTTATGAGGATTCCCGGGGTTCGACGCGACGGTGAAAAACTCGTCCACGGTCGCTGGCCAGAACTCGCCCGTCGTCCACGCGCGCGCCTGGCGCATCAGCGGCTCCCTGCGCAGTTCGTAGAGCTTGAGGATGATTTCGGCATCGGCTGGCGTGGCAAGCATTCGTTCCATGGTGGTCACCATCTCCAAAGCGTCCCTGGCTTATGGTACCGGATTACGCTTTCATCTCTCGCTCTGCAATCGCCGCGAAAATCCCCTCGCGCGTTGCATCCGGCAGCGCGGGCATCGCTCCGGCCTGTGACGCCATCCACGATCCCCAGCGATTTCCTGCCTCGTTCAACGCTGCCAGCCCGGCGCCTAGCAGCAGATAGTGCGTCAGCGCCGCGGTAAACGCATCGCCCGCGCCGATCGTATCGGCCACCTTCGTCGCAATTCCTGGGTGCTTATGCCATCCCTCGCGCCTCACCAGCAGGCTTCCATTCGCCCCGCAGGTAATGGCCACCAGCTCGACGTTGGGAAATTCCGCCAGCAGCCGCCCCGCGCCGGCGCGCAAGCGCGACGCAATCGCCTCATCCTCAGCGGGCAAGCCCAGCAGGCTCAGCACCAGCGGAACCTCGGCATCGTTCATCTTCACCACCGTCGCCAGTTCCAGTGACTCTTGCAAAATCTCCGCCGTGTAAAACGGAGCCCGCAGGTTCACATCGAAGACGCGCGCACACCGCGACGAACTCTCCGCGGCCAGCGTCTGGATCGTCTGCCGCGACGTCGGTCCCCTCTGCGCCAGAGAGCCAAAGCAGATCGCATCTGCCCGCTGCGCCAATTGCACCCACTCGTCGGTCAGCTCAAGAAAATCCCACGCCGCATCTTCGTGGATTGTGTACGCGGGCTGGCCGTCTGCACTCAAGGCGACAGTTACCCGCCCCGTCGCATGCGCGCTATCGATCTGCACGTGGCTCGTATCCGCCGGCATCGGATCGAGCGTTTCGATCGCGCGCCGTCCCAGGTCATCGCGGCCCACCCGGCTCAGAATCGCCGCATGATTCCCGAGCCGGGCCGCCATCACCGCAAAGTTCGCCGGAGCGCCGCCCAGCAACGCCCGCTCCGGAAATACATCCCACAACAACTCGCCGATACCCAGAATTAACCTGGGTAAGCTCGATCGCGGCTCGGTCAATCTTGTGCCATCCTGTCCGCCGTCTCGTCTCCCGCCTTATGCTTCGAAGCACGGCGCCCGCGGCTGCGCATATCGGCCCCATCCTCAAGATCGAAGGCGGCATTCACCAGCGCAATATGCGAAAATGCCTGCGGAAAATTGCCTACCAGCCTCTTTCGGCCCGGATCATACTCTTCCGCCAGCAGCCCCACGTCGTTGCGCAGTTTCAGCAGCCGCTCAAACATCTGACGCGCATCGTCCTCTCTGCCAATCGCGTTGAGGCAGCTCACCATCCAGAAGCTGCACGCCAGAAACACGCCTTCTCCCGATGGCAGCCCGTCATCCACGTTCCCTGTGTCGTAGCGCAGCACCAGTCCGTCGCGCGTCAGTCTTTGCTCAATCGCCTCCACCGTGCTCTTCACCCGCGCATCGCTCGCCGGCAGAAAGCCCACCAGCGGCATCAAGAGCAACGACGCATCCAGTTGCTCCGATCCATATGCCTGCATGAAGCTGCCATGCTTCTCGCTGTACGCCCGCGCGCAAATCTGCGCATGAATTGTATCGCGCAGCCTTTTCCATCGCTCCACCGGCGCCGCGTACTTCAATTGCTCGGCCAGCAGCACCGCGCGGTCAAAGGCCACCCACGCCATCATCTTTGAATACGTAAAGTGCTGCGGCTTTCCGCGCACTTCCCATATCCCCTGGTCCGGCTGCTCCCAAATCGATTCCAGATGTTCCAGCAGCGCTGCCAACACGCGAAAATCTCGCTCTGTGTGCCGTCCCATGCTCGCCTGCGCATGAAAAAAGCAGTCCAGCATCTCGCCGTAGATATCCAGTTGCACCTGCTCGGCTGCGGCATTTCCCACACGCACCGGCCGCGACTTCTCATATCCCGCGAGCCATGGAATCTCCCACTCCACCAACTGCCGCTCGCCCTTCACTCCATACAGAATCTGCACCTGGTCCGGGCTTCCCGCCAGCGCGCGCAGCAGCCAGTCTTGCCAGGCCACTGCCTCTTCTGTGTAGCCGGCATTCACTAGCGCCAGCAGCGTGAACGTCGTATCGCGCAGCCAGCAGTAGCGGTAATCCCAGTTCCGCACCCCGCCAATCGCTTCCGGCAGCGATGTCGTCACCGCCGCCACAATCCCTCCCGACGGCCGAAACGTCAGCGCCTTCAGCGTAATGAGCGAGCGCTCGATCATCTCCGTATAGCATCCATCGGGATTCAGCCTGCCCGCCCACTCCCGCCAGAACTCCTCCGTCTCCCCCAGCGCTTCCTCCGCATCGATCCTCTGCGGATTCCTCCGGTACGAGAGCCCGTACGTCAGCGTGAACGAGACCCGCTCGCCTGCCTTCACGGTGAACTCCGCCACAGTCTTCATATCCTCGCCGCGCACCGGCACAGATGCGTGCAGCACCGCGAGATTCGGCCCCGCAATCGCCTGGATCCCATCCTCGATATGTGTCACCCACGGAATTGTCCGGCCATAATCGAACCGGAGCACCAGTTCCATCCGCATCGGCGTCGTGCCGCGCACACCCTCCACAATCCGCACCACATCGGAGTTGCGCCCGCGCACCGGCATCAGATCGATCAGCCGCACCTCGCCCTCCGGCCCTTCGAAGGTCGTCTCCAAAATCAGCGTGTGATCGCGATACTTCCGCCGGCTCGGCCATTCGCCCTCTGCCGGAGCAATCTTCCACCGTCCGTTCTCCTCATCGCCCAGCAGCGCCGCGAAGCAGGCATCCGAAGCGAACTCCGGCCAGCACAGCCAGTCGATTGAACCCTCCCGGCTCACCAGCGCCGCCGTCTCGCAGTCCCCGATCAGCGCGTAGTCTTCTATCATCGCCATTGGCCTCTCTATTGCTCTCGATAGTTGCGCATCAGGCCGCCGTCCACCACAAACGTCGAACCGCTGATGTACGACGCCTCATCCGAAGCCAGAAACGCCACCAGCCCCGACACATCCTCCGGCTGCCCCATCCTGCCCAGCGGTATATTCCTGAGCAGCGCGTCAAGCTGCGTCTTGTTCTCAAGCAGCGACTTGTTGATAGGCGTCGCAAGCGCGCCCGGCGCCACGTTGTCCACCGTGATCCCCAGCGGCCCCAGTTCCTTCGCCAGGTCCCGCATCAGCATCCGCAATCCGCCCTTACTGCAGCAATAGCTCGCAAACCCTGGAAACACCATATCCTCGTGCACCGAGCTGATATTGATAATTCGTCCCGGCTTCTTCGCGTCTTTGAGCCGCCGCACAAACGCCTGCGACAGAAAAATCGGACCACGCAGATTGACGGCCATCACCTTGTCGTAATCGGCCTCCGTCACGTCCCAGAAATCCGCCTTC
>JBATYG010000754.1:0-4280 GCA_049673945.1 Occallatibacter sp. | reverse complement strand
GCTGGAACGAGCAGCACTGCGACGCAGAGGCGGGCGCGACCACCGGCAAAGGCCTGACTGAAGCTGGATTCATTGAGCAGACGTTCGATGCGGCGGGAGAGACTTCCGGGGCGGGCCATGGCGACTCCTGTGAGGGTTAGGCGCGGCGCGGCCGCGAATTCGAGAAGAATCTGCGCGTAGCTGGAAGAGTCCGCGGCCTGCTCAAGACCGGCGCGATCGCTGATGGTTTCGGCCAGATCAGAAAGCGTGCGCTTGAGCCACCAGCCCAGCGGACTGAACCAGACGATCGCCGCGTAGAGGCCGGCGAGAAATTGCAGGTAGAAGTCGCACTGGCGGATATGCGAGCGCTCATGCGCGAGGACGATGCGCAGCTTATCGATCTCCCAGTCGGCGAAGTCCGCCGGAAGGATGACCGCGGAGCCAACGGTGACGGGCGAGGCGACTTCGCGGCTTGCGCGAAGAGAGAGGCCCTCGGCGAGGCCGGCCCGATCGCGTAGCGTCACCGGTACGGCGCCCATCCAGATGAGCAGAGCGGAGGCGAGCCCGACAAAAAGGCGAAAAAGCAGCGTGACGGCAACGGCGAGGTAAGCAAGCCAGGCCAGTTCTGCGAGTGAAAGCGCCGGGCGCGCGCTTGCAGCAATTGCGGGCGATGTACTGCCAGGCGTGCCCTGATAGGTGCGAGAGTCCGTACGCGAAAGCAGGTAGCCGGAGTCTTCAACCGGCGAAGCGATGTCAGCAGACGATGTGCCGGATGAAGTGTATGTGAAGATCTGTGCTGGCTCCTGCTTCGCGGCGAGTGGTGTAGCAGCCAGGGCGCGAGGCTCGGCCACGGATGCGGCGGGGTGATGTCTGAAAGCGGCGAGACGGCTGACGAAGCGGCTGAAGGGATGCCCCGGCAGTGTGAAAGTGGCGATTGCCGGAAGCAGTTGCCAGCGGGCGGCAATCGGCTGAAGCAGTGGCATCGCAAGCGCCGCTGCAAGCACCAGCGTCCACGCCGACTTTTGCGCGAGCACATTGCGCACGCGCAGCAGGCGTAGGCCCGCGGCCACGGCGGCTGCGACAAGGAGTGAACGCAGAGCAGCTTCTAGCATCATGGGCATCATGATTTGGACTCCTTCTTTTGTGCGGCGGCGATGCGGTCGGCGAGACGCTGCAACTCGGCGCGGTCGAGCACCTTGGAGTCGACCATGCCCACGAGCAGCGCTTCGACCGAGCCCTCGCAGAACCAGTCGACGATGCGCTTGGCGGCGCGGCCGGCAACGCGCTGGCGTGATTGCGCGGGGCGATAGACGAAGGTGCGGTCGTCGACGGAGTGAGTGAGGTAGCCCTTCTCTTCGAGGCGGCGCAGGACAGTGCGGATGGTCGAGTCCTTAAGCGGTCGGTCGAGCTCTTCCCTCGCCTGATCGGCGGTTACGGAGCCGAGCCGCCAGACAATTGAGAGGATGCTGCGTTCGAGTTCACCCAGCTCCGCGGGATCGTGCGATGGAATGTTACTCGCCATAGTGTTACTGACTGTAACACACAAAATCGGTGAGCGCAAAATCTTTCTCGTGCTCCGCGAATGCAGAAAATCATTTCCAGATGAGGCTGGCAGCAGGCACACTGGCTTGATAACGAGGGCGGAAATGAAAGTTCTGATCACAATGGCAATGCTGTTCGCGATGCTGCCGAGACCGGCGGAGGCCCAGAGCAGGGTAGGCGAGGTGGCGTTTGCCAACTCCGGCGCTAAGGCGGCACAGGCCGATTTCCTGTATGGGCTGGCAGAATTGCACAACTTCGAGTACGACGACGCAGCGAAGGCCTTTCGCCGGGCGGAGGCCACCGATCCGAACTTTGCAATGGCGTACTGGGGCGAGGCGATGACGTTCAACCACCCGGTATGGAATGAGAGAGACCGACGTGGAGCCGTGACGGCGCTCGAAAGGCTGGGACCCACAGAAGAGGCGCGGATCAAGAAGGCTCCAACGGAGCGCGAGAAGGACTATCTGCGTGCGGTGGAGATCCTTTACCAGAAAGGGCCCAAGAAGGAACGTGACGCGGCATATGCCGAGGCGATGGCAAAGCTACATGAGAAGTACCCAGACGATGTGGACGGAGCGGCGTTTTATGCGCTGTCGCTGCTGGGCACAGCCGAGGGCGTTCGTGATGTGCGCATCTATATGCAGGCCGCGGGCGTTCTGATGCCGCTGTTTTACAAGTATCCACATCATCCGGGCGTTGCCCACTACCTGATCCACAGCTGCGACGACCCTGTGCACGCTGTGCTGGCGCTGCCGGCGGCGCGGGCTTACTCGCGGATTGCGCCGAACGCGGCGCACGCGCAGCACATGACCTCACACATCTTTATGGCACTGGGCATGTGGGATGACGTGATCACGGCCAATGAAAATGCTATGCGCGTAGTGAATGCGGAACGCGCGGCGGCGGGTAAAAGCCCCAGCGATTGCGGACACTACAACTTCTGGCTGGAGTATGGGTATCTGCAAAAAGGCCGCGCCGACGATGCGAAACGCCTTGTGGAGGGATGCCGCAATGAGGCCGCCGCGGCAGGCATGGCGGCGAAAACGCGTGGCGTAACCGACGCGGACGACTCACGCGTCAATTCGTATCTGGCCATGCAAGCGCGATATGTGATCGACACGGCAGGCTGGACCAGCGAAGTGGCGCGCGAAAGTGTGGACGCCGGGCCTGGCCTGATGGCGCGCTGGGGCCAGGCATGGCTGAACGGGTTTGCAGCAGCACGGACAGGCGAGACAGCAGCAGCACAAAAGGAGCTTGATGAGCTGGAGGCGATGCTGCCGTCGTTTGCGGCAGAGTTCGATCGTGCCGGAGAGCCGCCGGAGAGCCCGGAGCGGAAGGTACCTGAGATTCAGCGCGACCAACTAAAAGCGGTAATTCTGGATGCAAATGACCGCGGCGATGAGGCGATCGCATTGCTGCAGAAGGCAGCTGAGCTGGAGCGCGCACTTCCCTATGCCTTCGGGCCGCCTGATCCGGCGGAACCTTCGTATGAACTGCTCGGCGCGTTGCTGATGAAGCACAATCGTGCCGCCGAGGCCGAGGCGGCATGGCGGCAGGCGCTGATGCGCGCACCGAACCGGATACAAGTGCTCGAGGATCTGGCAAAGAGCGGCGCGGGACAGAGAACTACGGCGACCGATTGAAAAGAAAAAAGCCACCGTCGAGGGTGGCTTTTCTTGTTTGCCGCGATGTTGAGGCGTTATGCGCGGCTCATGTATGCGCCTTCGCTCGTGTCGACGCGGATCTTTTCGCCTTCGTTGATGAAGGGCGGCACCTGGACGATGAGGCCGGTTTCCATCTTTGCCGGCTTGGTGACCGACGAGGCTGTAGCGGACTTAAGGCCGGGCTCGGTTTCGACGACAGTGAGCTCGACAAAGGTGGGCAGCTCGATGCCAACCGGTTGGCCGTCGTGGTAGCTGACCCGGATCTGAAGATTCGGCGTGAGGTATTCGACGGCATCGCCAAGCGTGGAACCCTTGAGCATGGTCTGCTCGTAGTTTTCGGGGTTCATGAAGTAGTAGTCGTCTCCATCGGCGTAGAGGAACTCCATGGAGATTTCGTCGACGACGACCTTTTCGATGGCGTCGGCGGAGCGGAAGCGATGTTCGAACATGGCTCCCGACTTGAGGTTGCGCAGCTTGGCCTGGATGAAGGCGCGCAGATTGCCGGGAGTGCGGTGCTCCACCTTGAAGACCAGGTGAAGCTGGTCGTTGTGCTTGATGATCATGCCCGGGCGCATTTGCGTGGCGGGAATCGCCATAGAGAGAAACTCCTTGCTGTGTTTGCGTTACTACGCAGAAAGATCGGCCGGCGCTTTGGAAGAACAACCCGGAATGTGGGTCATGTAAAGACCGCTTTCCGCTGAGGCCACCGGACGTCCGTGGCGCGGGTCTGCGGCAACTCTCAAGCGCAATCGCCCAATCTCTATTGTAACTGACGCGGCTTGCAGCGACGCCGCGGAAACCGGACAGCCGGGGGATGTGTTTTGATCGAAGAGCATGAAAAGACAGCAGCGCGGATGGCTGACGATCGCGGGGTTTCTGCTGCTCTGCCTGCTGTGGGACCTGCCATCGCTCGCAGGTGACCTGCTGCCCGGCGCGACGGCAAGCCAGATGCCGGCGCTCGCAAGACAGGCCCTCGAGTTTGCGTTGCTGGCCGTGGGAGCAAGCCTGTTCGCCCTGGGACGCCGCGTACAGCGGCCATCGGCGCCGCGGGTCATGGCCTGGACCCTGGCCCGGACCCTGGCCTGGATGCTGGCT
>JBATYG010000753.1:0-2374 GCA_049673945.1 Occallatibacter sp. | reverse complement strand
TTCAAAGACATTCTGGATGGTGATGTCGATCTTCTTGCCGTCAGCACCGTCGACCCTTCCGGCCGCGATCGACCCGCCGTAGAGCATCATGCCGGGAATGTCGAGCCGGCAGAGCGCCATGATGATGCCGGGCATGTTCTTGTCGCATCCGCCGACGCCGACGAGTCCGTCGAAGAGATTGCCGCGGGCCACAAGCTCGATAGAGTCTGCGATGACTTCACGCGAGACGAGCGAAGCTTTCATGCCCTGGGTGCCCATCGTGATTCCATCGGAGATCGTGATAGTGTTGAACTCCATCGGCGTTCCGCCCGCCTCGCGAATGCCTTCCTTCAGGGCTTCAGCGACTTCGCGTAGATGCACATTGCAGGTGCCGATCTCGGTCCAGGTGTTGGCGATGCCGATGATCGGTTTATGCAGATCGTCTTTTGTGAAACCGGCCCCGCGCAGATAGGAGCGTGCCGCGGCACGGCTGGGGCCCTCTGTAAGGGGAATGCTCTGACGTTTGCCTTCGATTGCCATGTCGTCCTTTGTGTGGCGTTGCTGCGTGAGTGCTATTTTGCTTTGAGCCAGCCGGCCTGGTCGTGCTGCTTTTCAAATGCGTCCAGCTCGCCGGCGTGGCGCAGGGTCAGTCCGATGTCGTCGAGCCCTTCGAGCAGGCAGAATTTGCGGAAGGGATCGATCTCGAACGAAGCCCTGAAGCCCGTGGAGTCGGCCACCGTCTGCTCTTCGAGCGAAACGGTGAGCTTGTACCCGGGAACCGTCTGTGCCTTCTTCAAGAGTTCGGCGACTTCGTCTTCGCTCAAGCGCGCCAGCACGATGCCGTTCTTGCCCGCGTTGGAGAAGAAGATGTCGGCAAAAGTTGGAGCGATCACGACGCGAAAGCCGAAGTCGGAGAGCGCCCAGGCCGCATGCTCGCGGCTCGATCCGCAGCCGAAGTTCTTACCGGCGATGAGGATCTTTGCGCCCTGGTAGCGCGGATCGTTGATCACGAAATCGGGAACCGGGTCGCCCGAGGGCGTTTGCCGCCAATCGAAGAAGAGGAACTCACCGTAGCCGGTGCGCTCGATGCGCTTCAAAAACTGCTTCGGGATGATCTGGTCGGTGTCGACGTTGGCACGGTCGAGCGGAGCCGCGAGAGCGGTTAATGTACGAAAGGATTGCATCAGGCCTCCACCTCTTCGCGAACTTCCCAGTTGCGAATATCGACAAAATGTCCTGCGATTGCCGCGGCTGCGGCCATCTCGGGGCTGACCAGGTGCGTGCGGCCGCCGCGTCCCTGGCGTCCTTCGAAGTTGCGATTGCTGGTTGACGCGCAGCGTTCGCCCGGCGAAAGAATGTCGGGATTCATGCCAAGGCACATCGAGCACCCGGGCTCACGCCAGTCAAAGCCTGCTTCGCGGAAGATGCGATCCAGGCCTTCCTCTTCAGCCTGCGCCTTGACGGCCTGCGAACCGGGGACCACCATCGCGCTGACATGCGTGGATACCTTGTGGCCCGCGGCGATTTTTGCGGCGGCGCGAAGATCCTCAATCCGCGAGTTTGTGCAGGAGCCAATGAAGACGCGGTCAATCTGCACGTCCTTCAGGGGCGTGCCAGCCTTGAGGTTCATGTATTCGAGTGCGCGCTCGAGTCCTTTGCGTTCCTGCTCGTTGGCAACCGCGGCAGGATCGGGCACAACGGCTGTTACGGGCGCGACCATGCCGGGGCTTGTTCCCCAGCTTACGTATGGAACGAGCGTGGCGGCATCTATCAGGAGTTCACGATCAAACTTTGCGCCGGGATCGCTTGGCAGCTTGTGCCACTCGGCAACGGCGCGGTCCCACGCCTCGCCTTTGGGGCAGAAGCGCCGGCCCTTGAGATAGGCAAAGGTTGTTTCATCGGGAGCGATCATGCCTGCGCGCGCGCCGGCCTCGATGCTCATGTTGCAGATCGTCATGCGGCCTTCCATGGAGAGAGCGCGGATGGCGGAGCCGGCGTATTCGATGACGCAGCCGGTTGCGCCATCTGTGCCGATCTGGCCGATGATGGCAAGAATGATGTCCTTGGCGGTGACGCCCTGCGGCAGCTTGCCTTCAACGGCAATGCGGAAGGTTTTCGGTTTCGACTGCGGCAGCGTCTGCGTGGCCAGCACGTGCTCCACTTCGCTGGTGCCAATGCCGAAGGCGAGTGCGCCGAAGGCGCCGTGGGTTGAGGTGTGCGAATCGCCGCAGACGATTGTCATGCCGGGCTTGGTGATGCCGAGTTCGGGCCCGATCACATGAACGATGCCCTGGTCGGGCGAATCCACGTCATAGAGCTCGACGCCGAAGTCGGCGCAGTTTTTGCGGAGCGTGGCAATCTGCGTGGCAGCAATCTGATCGACGATGTGCAGGCG
>JBATYG010000752.1:0-2750 GCA_049673945.1 Occallatibacter sp. | reverse complement strand
ATGTGAAGGGCAGCATTGTGCTGCATCAGAATGGCGGATGGGCAAGCGGCGGGTGGATGTCGGACTCGGTTGTTGACGGCAACGTGGGCGCAGGTCCGCAGCAGCAGTGGATTTCACGGAACAGCGAGTGGGGCAGCTGGACAGGCGCTAACTGGAACATGGTCTTCGTCGGGGTGCCCGACCCGCCTGCGGGTGAGTGGCCCTCGCCTCCGTACACCAAGATCGGGCGCACGCCGATCGTGCGCGAGAAGCCCTTCCTCGAAGTGGATACGCATGGGAAGTGGAACGTGCGAATTCCCGCGCTTCGCACGGACAGCGCGGGCGTCACCTGGCACGCCGGATCGACGCCGGGCAAATCCATCCCGCTCGATCGCTTTTATATCGCACACGCGGGCGCGGACACCGCCGCCGCAATCAATGCTCAACTTGCGGCAGGAAAGAACCTGCTCTTCACGCCGGGCATCTACGAGCTGAGCGAGCCGCTCATGGTGACGCGTCCTGGCACGGTCGTGATGGGCCTGGGTTTCGCCACTCTGAAGCCCACGCGCGGCACCGCGGCAATGACCACCGCTGATGCCGACGGCATCGAAATCTCCGGATTGCTCTTTGACGCGGGTGAGGCGATCTCTCCGGTTCTGCTCGAAATAGGCCCGGCGGGAAGCAAAGCCCGCCATGCGAAAAATCCGATTGTCCTGCATGACGTCTTCTTTCGCGTCGGAGGAGCAGGTGTTGGCCGCACGCGGCAAAACCTTGTCATCAACAGCAACGACACCATTGTGGATCACACCTGGATATGGCGCGCCGATCATGGCGCCGGCGTTGGCTGGACGAGCAACGTGAGCGCCAATGGTCTCGTAGTAAACGGAAACAACGTCACCATCTACGGGCTCTTTGTCGAGCACCATCAGGAGTTCCAGGTGCTGTGGAAGGGCAACTTCGGTCGCACATATTTTTATCAGTCCGAGATTCCCTACGATCCGCCGGATCAGGCAAGCTTCACGAGCGCGCCCGGCACCAATGGCTGGGCGTCGTATAAGGTTGCCGACAACGTGGCCGATCACGAGGCGTGGGGCCTGGGGATTTACAGCGTCTTCCGGCACCCAGGCGTGGTGCTGACCCGTGCAATCGAGGTGCCACGCGCGCCCGGCGTTCGCCTTCATCACATGATGACGATTGCCCTTGATGACAAGGGCGAGATTTCGGATGTGATCAACGATCAGGGCGGTGCCACAACCGTCAAGCCGAGGAATACGCCGAGGGTAACGGAGTTCCCCTAGAAATACACCGTGGTGGCCAGCGAGTCGGGCACGCCCGGGCGGGTCGTGGGAAAATGGAAGTGTAGATGCTATGACCAACGAAGCCCTTCCCGACCCTGAAAAGACCATCGAACCCATCGAAGAGCCAGGCGAGAGCTTTGCCGACACGCTTTCAGCCTTTGAGCAGAGCCATGCCCGCAAGCCGCAGGGCGGCGCGCAGCAGTTGCAGGGAACAGTCATTTCTCTCAACGCGGGGCAGGTCTTTCTCGATGTCGGCTACAAGATGGAAGGCGTGCTGCCACGCGCGGCCTTTGAGAATAATGCCGCAGCGGTGAAGTCCGGCGACGTCTTTCCGGTTTCGATCAAGGGCCGCAATGAAGAAGGCTACTATGCTCTCTCTCGCTTCAAGGTCGCGCAGCCTCGCGATTGGTCGGCACTCGAAGCGGCTTTCGCACAGAAGCTTGCCGTTGTAGGCACGGTGACGGCCATCGTGAAAGGCGGCGCCACGGTCGACGTGGGCGTGCGCGCGTTTATGCCCGCCAGTCGCAGCGGAACACGTGATGCCGCAGAGCTTGAAAAGCTTATTGGCGCCGAGATCACCTGCCGCATCACCAAACTCGAAGTCACCGATGAAGACGTCGTGGTGGATCGGCGTGTGGTGCTTGAAGAGCAGGCGCGCACAGCGGCGCAGGGGCGTTTTGCCGCAATGAAGGAAGGCGACACGATCGAAGGCACGGTGCGCAGCCTCACAGGTTACGGCGCCTTTGTCGATCTGGGTGGTGTGGACGGCCTGCTGCACGTGAGCGACATCGCCTGGGGCAGAGTGAGCAAGCCCGAAGACGTGCTGAGCGTTGGCCAGGAGATCAAGGTCAGACTTCTCAAGATTGATCCCGAGACGAAGAAGATTTCGCTTGGCCTGAAGCAACTGGAAGCCGAGCCCTGGGAAGCAGTGCCCCAGAAGTATCAGCTCAACCAGCGCGTCACAGGTACGGTGACACGGCTGACGGACTTCGGCGCCTTCGTCGAAATCGAACCGGGCATTGAAGGGCTGATTCATATCTCCGAGATGGCGTGGGGCAAGAAGGTGCGCCATCCCAGCGACCTCGTGAAGGCGGGTGACCAGGTGGAAGCGGTGATCCTCGGCATCAAGCCGGAAGAGCGCCGCATCGCGCTGGGCCTGAAGCAGACGCTGAACGACCCGTGGCATGCGGTGATCGGGAAGCTTGCAGTTGGCTCACAGATCGAGGGTCCAGTGACGCGGCTGACGAAGTTCGGCGCATTTGTGCAGCTCGATGAAGGTGTCGAGGGCCTGGTGCACATAAGCGAAATCAGCGCCGAGAAGCGCATCAACCATCCGCAGGATGTGCTGCGTGCCGGTCAGGTGATCAAAGCACAGGTGCTTGCGATTGACACCGAGAAGCGCCAGATCAAGCTCAGCATGAAGCAGCTTGTACCCACCAGCATTGACGAGTATCTTGCCGAGCATAAGCCGGG
>JBATYG010000751.1:0-6344 GCA_049673945.1 Occallatibacter sp. | reverse complement strand
GTTGCGGCCAGCCCGGCCGTTACGGCGTTTCAAACCAGGAGATCAGGAAGCTTGCCTGTATGACAACCACGACTGCCGCGACGCGTCCATCTTCCAGCATTACCTTGTCAGGCGTTCGTGCGCTACTGTTCGTCTTCAAAGCACGAGCCGTCGTGGTGCTGGTTATGCTTCTGGTGTTCTTCGCATGGATGGCCCCCGCCTTCCTCACTGCCAATAACCTGCAGATCCTTACCAAGCACGTGGCAATCGCGGCCATTCTTGCGATCGGCATGACCTTCGTCGTTCTGACAGGCGGAATTGACCTCTCTGTGGGGTCGGTTGCCGGACTGGCAGGGATGCTGGTTGGCTATCTGCTGACCCAGGGAATAGAGTTCGGAGGAGCGCGTCATTTTCTTCCTGTCAGCTTCTGCATTCTGATTGCAACCGCGCTCTCGCTCCTTGTGGGTTTTTTGAACGGCTGGCTTGTGTCGAAAGCTGGAGTCGCGCCGTTCATCGCTACCCTCGGCACCCTGTACGTTGCTCGCGGTGCAGCGCTTTTGATTTCGAACGGCAAGACATTCCCCAATCTTGCCGGCGACGCTGCTCGCGGAAATACAGGGTTTCCTTCGCTGGGTCAGGCTTTCTTCCTCGGGCTGCCGATGCCGGTCTGGATCATGCTGGTGCTGTTTGTCATTGCTCTTCTCATTGCGCGCAAGACGCCGCTCGGGCGCCACATCTACGCAGTGGGTGGAAACGAGCGTGCCGCAAGACTCGCTGGTATTCGCGTGCCGAGAGTCAAGCTGTTTACGTACGTTGCCGCCGCGCTATGTGCGGCATTGGTGGGATTGATGATCGCTTCGCAACTGGAAGCGGCGCACCCGGCGACCGGTGACAGCTTTGAGCTGAATGCGATTGCGGCCGTCGTTCTGGGTGGGACGTCCCTGATGGGCGGCCGTGGTTCGGTAACGGGCTCGCTCATTGGAGCGTGTGTCATAGGCGTTCTCTCCGACGGCCTCGTCATGCTCGGTGTATCCGAGTTCTGGCAGATGGTGATCAAGGGGGCGGTCATCATCCTCGCTGTCGCAATTGACCAGTTGCAGACAAGTATTCAGGCGCGTTTCCTTCCACTATTGCTGCGTGCCGGGAACGGGGCGGACCAGTGATTCGGAGGGTCTACCGTCCGTGCTTGGCTTCAACATTGTTGCTGGCGCTGGTGCTGTCTGCCTGTCATCGCCCAGACACTTCTAAGCAGCTGATTGTCGTGATCGTTCCTTCCGAGGACAATCCTTTCTTTAAAGCGGAAGCTGATGCCGCTGCTGCGCGGGCGCTCTCTCTCGGCTATCGCGTTCGCGTTGACTCTCACGACGATGACGCATATCGCCAGGACAATCTGATTGACGCTGCGATCGCCTCGAATGCTGCGGCGATCATCCTCGATAACGCTGGAGCTGATTCTTCCATTGCCGCGGTTCGACGCGCTACAAAGGCACACATATCCTGTTTCCTGATTGACCGCGCAATCAACGCGCGCGGGATCGCAAAAGCTCAAATCATCGCGGACAATCACCAGGGGGCAGTGATTGTTGCTCGGGACTTTGTAGATGCGATGGGACCATCAGGCGGCCCGTATGTGGAATTGCTTGGCCGCGAGTCCGATACGAATGCCCAGGTTCGTACTGCCGGGTTCCATTCTGTCCTCGACAGCCAACAAAATCTCGTGCGTGTCGCGGCTCAATCAGCAAATTGGTCTCAGGCGGAGGCTTTCCAGAAGACGGAGACGATCCTTCAAGCACATCAGGATATCAAGGGCATTATTTCCGGTAATGACACGATGGCGCTTGGTGCGGCTGCGGCGGTGAAATCGGCTGGACGCAAAGGGATTGTCATCTCAGGGTTTGACGGAAGCCCTGATGCCGTAGCAGCCGTCAGAGCGGGAGAACTTCGTGCGACCGCGCTTCAGCCTGCGGTTGTTATCTCTCGAATGGCGGTAGAAGAAGCGGATGAGTTTCTCAGGACAGGTTCGACTCATAAGCCTGAAGAGCAGATCATACCCTGTGATCTGGTTATTCAGAAGAACGCGGATGATTTCCACGATTTCGAAAAGGTAAGGTGAAGTTCGATGACGACTCTCGGTGTCATTGTAGGCAATCGCGACTTTTTTCCTGACGTGCTGATTTCCGAAGCTCGCCGTGATCTGAGCAAGCTGTTCGCCGAACTGTCGATTGAGCCAGTGTGGCTAAACCCGGAAGACAGCAAACTTGGCGCAGTGGAGACCTGGACGGATGCACGAAAATGCGGCGATCTGCTGAAGCGCGAACGAGAGCGCGTAGACGGCATTCTTGTCTCGCTGCCGAATTTCGGCGATGAGAAAGGGGTTGCCGATTCCATACGGCTAGCGGACATAAACGTGCCGATTCTCGTTCAGGCTTATCCAGATGATCTCGATCAGTTCGGACTTGATCGGAGGCGCGACGCATTTTGCGGGAAAATTTCGGTTTGTAATAACCTTCGTCAATTCGGATTCAAATACACCCTCACGCGCGACCACACAGTGAAAGTGCTCGATCCGCGATTCCGCGAGGATCTCATCCGGTTTGTGCAAACGTGCAGGGTGGTAAAGGGTCTCAGCCGCACCCGTATCGGTGCGGTAGGAGCTCGCCCAAATGCCTTCAATACGACTCGGTACAGTGAGAAGCTCTTTGAGAATGCGGGTATCTCGACTAACACGATTGACCTCTCCGAGATCTTTGGAGACGCAAACCGAATTGTTGACAGCGACACGCGAGTCATCTCGCGTATTGAACAGATTCGCGGTTATGCCGACACGTCAGCTGCGCCTGCTGAGTCGCTTGTTCTTATGGCAAAGTTTGCGATCGTCGTCGATGACTGGATGGATTCTCTCGGAATCGGAGCTACGGCAGTGCAATGCTGGAGTTCGTTGCAGAAGAATTTCGGGGTCAACGTCTGTACAATCATGTCGATGATGAGCCAGCGGATGATGCCCTCAGCCTGCGAAGTCGATATCGCGGGTGTCATCAGTATGTATGCATTGCAGTTGGCAAGCGGGCGTCCTAGCGGCCTTGTGGATTGGAACAACAACTATGGCGGAAATCCAGACAAATGCGTCCTGTTTCATTGCGGAAACTGGCCGACCGAATTCCTTCCGGACGCAAAGATGGGAACGGCTCCAATTCTGGGTACGACTCTAGGCGAAGAAAATACCGTTGGCACTCTCAACGGTCGCACGGACGTGGGGCCAGTTACGATCGCGCGCGTAAGCACTGACGACCTGACCGGTTCGATCAATGCCTACGTTGTACCCGGTGAATTTACCGACGACCCGCTGAATACGTTTGGCGCGCGAGCCGTGGTCGATGTCCCCAATCTTCCAAAGTTGATGCATGTCATCTGTCAGAATGGATTTGAACATCACGCGGCCATGAGCCGTAGCCATTGCGGAGATTCGGTTGTTGAAGCTCTGAGCCGGTATAAAGGATGGCGGACGCATCACCACAACCGTTCGTCCGAGCTCCCAGCGATCCCGAGCATCATCTAGGAAAGATCCGCGATCTGAATTCGATTCAAATATAGGCAGCGCAGTCTGGGTGAATGAGGATGCATGCCAGAATAATCATGCGGCCGCGCTTCATTTTGTGGGAGAATGGCGGGTATGGCACGTGTAGATGAACTTCGGCTTGTGGCGAAAGTGGCCAGGATGTATTACGTCCTGGACATGAACCAGCAGGCGATCACGGAAAAGCTGCAACTTCACCAGTCGACGATATCTCGGATCCTCAAGAAGGCGCGAACGATGAATCTTGTCCGCTTCAGCGTGTCGACGCCGCCTGGCACATTTGCAGAACTCGAAGATCAGCTGACAAATCGTTTTGAGCTGCAAGATGCAGTTGTCGTCGATTGTCCAGCCGAGGGAGATGCGTTAGTACGCGATCTAGGAACGGCGTTGGCATATTTTCTTGAGACGACGCTCAAACCCGGAAAGGTTATCGGAATCTCATCGTGGAGTCGTTCGCTGTTCGCCATGGTGGACGCATTGCATCCGGGGGCATATTGCAGCGGGGGAAAGGTTGTCCAGATTCTGGGAGGCGTTGGGAACGTAGGGAATGAGTTTCAGGCCCTCCATCTTGCGCAGAGGCTGGCTGGATGCATCGATGCGAAACCTGTACTGCTCCAGTCACCGGCGGTCGTAGGATCGGCAGAAGCGCAGCGTGTTCTGTCGCGCGATCCTGCAGTGCAGGAAGCTGCTGGACTTTTCGACAAGCTGGACATCGCCCTCGTCGGTATTGGCTCGATGGAGCCCTCGAGAATGCTCGCGGGAAGCGGCAATGTGTTTTCTCGAGAAGAACGGGCAGAATTGCAGAGAGCCGGTGCTGTTGGCGACATTTGCTTTCGCTTCTTCGATGCCGATGGAAATCCAGTTAAATCACCAGTAATGAAGAGGGTGATTGGAATCGATTTGGCTAAACTGCGAGCCTGCAAACGCGTCGTGGGGGTCGCTGGAGGAAGTCAGAAAATACAAGCCATTCTTGGAGCGCTTCGTGGCGGTCTCATCGATGTCTTGATCACTGATCAACGTACCGCAGACGCGCTCTCAAGGGCGCAAAGTTAAGTTTTCGCGGCGTGGCTAAGCGATACGCAGTTTGAGGGTGGGGCCAAGAGAGCGGCTCGGTCCCCAAGAGCCGTCGCGGAGATTAGTGAGGGGGTTTATCTCCACATATACTGGCTCACGCGATACGACGGAGTGGGCACCTCGGCCAACTTCGCCGAAGAGTTGCGTCGATTCCAGTCAACTTCCAGAACTTCAGCAGCACTTAAGGTCCGGGCGGAGACAATAGGTATCATGCGAGTCCTGCTGGTGGAAGATGAGTATCGACTGGCTGCCAACATTCTGGCGGGTCTTCGCGAGGCGGGCTTTGCGGTTGATCATGCTTCCGACGGTTGTGAAGGATCACACTATGCGGAACAGGGCCTCTTCGATCTCATTGTTCTCGACCTGATGCTGCCCGGGCGGGACGGACGAAGTGTGCTGCGGGCGCTTCGTCACAAGAGAATCCATACTCCCGTCCTTATTCTGACCGCGCAGGAAGACAAGACAACGATTATTGAACTGCTGAACTGCGGAGCCGACGACTACCTGGCCAAGCCGTTCGATCTCGGGGAGCTGATCGCGCGGGTCAAAGCGCTCATTCGCCGCTCTAAGGGCGTGTCGTCGCCCCTGTTGCGGGTTGCGGAGCTTGAGATCGACACGGTTCGGCAGACTGTCACGCAAGGCGGTGAGCTTGTCGATTTGTCACCCACCGAATATCGGATCCTGGAGTACCTGGCGCACCGGCCGCGTGCCATCGTTTCCAAGAAAGAACTGCTCGAGCACCTCTACGATTACGACTGGGAGCATCACTCGAATGTCATCGAAGCGCACATCTCGAACCTGCGCCGAAAACTGACGCGGATGGAGACAGAACCGATTATTGAGACGTTGCGGCACCGAGGTTACCGGCTGCGTGCGGAGGATGCGCGGTGACCCGAGACGCATCGATTACCAGACGCCTCATTTTCGTTGTCCTTCTGTTGGAATTCCTGGTCGCCGTTGTTCTGATCGCGGTGGTCACCAATCATGAGCGCGTGGTTCGCTTCGAAACATTCGAGGCCAATCTGCGAGCAACTGCCAATGGGCTACTGGGGGCTGTGCAGGAATCCGATGCCAAGGATGGCAGCGTTGTGCTGGATCTCCGGGGATTAGTCCTACCCCCGAGGGCGATCTATAGCGTAACCGACGAGAGTGGAAGTGTGCTTGGCTCGCAGGGTAGTCCGCCGGTACTCCACGCGCTCGCTGGAACAGCGAGGGCATGGACGAACGGCCATCCTTACCGATTTTATGTGCTCGCAGGCGAGCGGGTGATTGACCCGGGAACCACGCACGTCGTCGACCATCGAATCACCGTAGTGTACGGCCTTCCTGAGGGCCGCACCTGGCACGCAGTGTTTGACGCGACTCGCTATTTTGCGATTGCGACGGCTCTTTTTCTTGGGATCACTTCGATTCTGCTTTCGTGGATGATCCGGCGCCTTCTGTCGCCGATCCACTATCTTGCCGAGGAAGCAGCGAGAATTGACTCGGAGAACTGGACTTTCAACGCGCCGGCCGGTAGCAAGCGGATTGTAGAACTACGTCCACTGGCACTCGCAATCGAGAAGACGATCACGCGCCTGCAGCGATCATTCGAGCAACAGCGCCGCTTTACCAACGATGCGGCTCACGAACTGAAGACCGACCTCGCCATCATCAAGTCAACGTTGCAGTTGCTGGCCATGAAACGCCGCACCGTCGAAGAGTACGAAGAAGGGCT
>JBATYG010000750.1:0-2110 GCA_049673945.1 Occallatibacter sp. | reverse complement strand
TGCCGCTCATCGGGCACGCTGCCCACAACGGCGCGCTCGATCTTGAGCGGCGCCACGCGGGCCGCCTCAAAATTGCCGAAAGGGTTTGCGAAAAATGCCTCCACCTTGTTGGCCGGCAGAGCGCCTGTGCGGTTCACGTGAATCGGCGCGCCTGCTGCGTCATCTGAGCGAACGTAGTTCGTCTCCGCCGTAAAGTCCCCATAGGAATAAATTATCGCGAGTGACGCGTGATCGCTGGAGACCTTGCCGCCTGCATCCGGGTGCGCCGCGAGCAAACGCGCGGCCTCGGCGCGATCGAAGTGCATCGTCAGATCCTGCTCCGGGCTCACCATCGCCTGCACCTGGTCTCGGCTATCGACGCTCAGGCGCTCCGTCTTCAGGAAAAGCGTGCCTACCGTAACAAGCGCCACCATGATGCCGCTCGTCCCCAGAATGAAGAGGAACTTGCGGCCTTTGCGGTCGATCAGTTGCATCCCCACAAAGGTCATCACAAAATTCACCATGGTGAAGATCACGTAGCCCCAGTGCGCGGCAACGTCTGAGAGCCCGCTCTGCAGCAGGATGCCGACGTTGTATCCGATGATCGAGTTGACCCCCGTGGCCGTGTTGCACGCCAGAATCACGCACGCCAGCAGGAACGGGATCACGTACTTCCGCTTCAGCAGCGATTCGCGCACCCCACCTCGTACGTGAAGCGCGCTCTGCGCCGCCTCTTCCATCTCGCGCATTTCGAGCTCCACCTGCTCCGGCGCGCGCGAACGCATCAGGGCCGCGCGGGCCTGCTCTTTTTTGCCGCGCTTGAAGAGCCACCGCGGCGACTCCGCGACCAGCAGGCTGCCCACCAGGAAGAAGACGCCGGGCGGCAGCGAGATCCAGAAGATGCGCCGCCACACCTGATCTTTGAAAGCAAGCACCGTCGCGGCATCTGCACTGGCTGTGACCGCGGCCACGCGATAGCTGTAGTACATGCCCACCAGCGCCGCGGCAACAATGCCCAGCGTCAGCAGCCACTGGAACACCCCCGTTCCCTTGCCGCGCTTTGAGGCAACAAGGCACTCAGCGAGATAAAGTGGCACCACGATGCCGATAAATCCCGCGCTCACACCCTGCAGAAGCCGTCCAGAGAAAAGCGCCGCGTAGCTATGCGAAAAGCAAATGACCGGAATGCTGAGCGCGAACAGCGCTCCGCTCACCGCCATAAGCGCCTTGCGGCCCATCCAGTCTGCCAGCAGCCCGGCGAAGAGCGTTGAGAGCACGCTGCCCAGCAGCACCGCCGCCACAATCACCGAGAGTTGCGAAGGTGTCAGCCCCGAGGTCGCTTCAAGATAAGGCAGCGCGCCGCCGATGATGCCGATATCAATTCCATAGAGCAGCCCGCCGAGCCCCGCCACCAGCAGAAGAAAAAAATTGTAGCCGCGCTTCTCCGGGGCCTCGACGCCGGCCGCCGAGCCGCCTGAAGTCACTGGGTATCCTGGCATAATTCCACCCTGTTCAGCTTCTGGCTCTTCGCGACTCCGCTTGGGCTGCGCGGTGTGTGCTGCGATGCGGCAAAAGCGCTTTCTGTGAAATCCAATTCTACAATGATCACAATAGGGCGAAACGATCAGAAAAACCTACCGCCTGCGTCCTTGCCCGAAAACACGGCGCGACCCGGCACACTCGCCATGTAAGCTGGTCCATCGCGGAAAAATCCCTCTGCCACGGGAGCATCTTTCGATGAGACATACGCTGTTGTGTGCCGTTGCGGTGCTTGGCCTTTGCCCCTGCGCCTGGCCGGCATCCATCTTCATCACGCGCCTCGATGACCCCAAGGCCGTTTACCTCACCGCGCAGGCGGATGGCCAGGGCGACGATTCAGCGGCAATCCAGGCGGCAATCGACAAATCGGAGAATCACCGCGAAGGCATCGTCTTCATCCCTTCGGGCCGCTATCGCATCACGCGGACGCTCTACGTCTGGCCAGGCGTGCGCATCTTCGGTTACGGTCCCACCCGCCCCGTCTTTGTTCTCGGCGACAACACGCCGGGATTCCAGCAGGGCATGGGAGTCATGGTCATCTTCACCGGCTTTCGTCATGCGCCGGGCCGTGTTCCCTTTCCGCCACCCGGAA
>JBATYG010000749.1:0-4598 GCA_049673945.1 Occallatibacter sp. | reverse complement strand
ACTCGTAAACCTTGCCGGGCTCGATGGGCGTCGACGAGGCCGTTGATTCCCGATAGCGCGCACGGATGATGCCCTCGGTAAGGTTCTGCGCGAAGCCATTGGGCCACACATCAACCAGCTTGGCGGTGAAGTCCGTGTCAACCGCCGAAGATTTTGCGAAGAGGTCGAGCGCGATGGGGCCCGTAACCTCGACATCCGATGCGAGCGGCGGCGTGGAGTAGACAAGAACATCCTGGCGCTTTTCGACCTCTCTCTGATCGCGGGGCCCTGCGGGCAGATGAGAAGGATCGCAGCAGAGGGGTCCACCCACCGTCGGCACCGGGTTCGCAGGGTCGTAGACGAAGCTGTCGGCGCCCTCATGCCGGCCGACTGCGGCTGAGAGAACTCCATCGCCGGCGGCCGAGTTGGCGTTGCCTGCGGATTGCAGAAAGTAGCGGGTCTCTTTGGCGCGCTGCAAGGGCCATGCATCCTCGTTACGCCACTTGTTTTCGCCCATCACAAAGATGCGCACCGGGGTTGTGGCAAAGACGTTCTGCTTGCCCAGGAAGAGATGTTCGTACCAGGCGATTGTGATTGCATTCTCGTTGTAGTCATTGGCCGCAGGCCCGAAGTCGACATCGCCGATCTTCTGGCCGCCGCCCGCGTGGCCGCCGATTGTAACCAGGAGCCGCTGGCCCTTGCGCGCCGCCTCTGTGCCGGCATGGTCCCTGAGGCCGAGGTAGTTGCGCAGCGAGCCGCCCTGGAAGATGTCGTACCAGGCCGCGATGGTGAGCGCGGGCACATGGATGTTGGCGTAGTTCTCTTCGATCGACCACTGCTTCCAGTAGGCGTCGTACTCGGGATGCGCCAGCCAGTCGAGAAAATATGGCGCGAGCTTCGCCGTCGAGGCGCCGGGATCAAGATGCGTATTGTAGAGAGGATACTGCTTCAGCGGCAGCACCGTGCTGCCCGTTACGGCGTTTGTGTCGTCATGGATTTCGCGGTTGAGCGTATCTTGCGCCAGGCCCGAAGTCCACGACTCGTTGAACCACTGCTCGAAAGCCCCGCCCTGGTAGGTCCAGTTTTCGTGATAGTTTGAGGCCGTAACCACGGGACAGATGCCGGCCAGGTGCGGCGGATTGCTGATCGCGGCCAGCATCTGGGTGGCCCCCACGTAGGAGCCGCCAAACATGCCGACCTTGCCGTTGGAGTGAGGCAACGCCGCAGCCCACTCAACCGCGTCATAACCGTCATCGATCTCGTGCTTGAAGGGATACCACTCTCCCTCTGAGGTGTACCGGCCGCGCACGTCCTGCACCACAACCATGAAGCCATGGGCGATAGCCTCGAGGGCAAAGTCCTCGGCATTGCGCTTGTCATAGGGCGTGCGCTGCAGCAGCACCGGGAATGGGCCATCTCCAGCCGGCCGGTAAATGTCAGCCTTGAGCGTGATGCCGTCGCGCGTCTTCATGGGCTGGCTGCGCTCGATAACGATGCCGGACTGGCTCATGGCCTGAACACAAGGCAGCAATGCGCACAAAGCGAAAAGGCAGAAGATTTTTCTGGACACGAGTTCTCCCGAATGTGAATGACGAGGGAATTGTAACGAAATTGAACGCCGGCACGCGGGGCTGAACGTGCGGTTATTCGATGATCCTGATGTGCTTCGTCCTTGCTCGGACATAAGGCTCGGGCCATAAGACCGGGCTTTACATACCGCCTTTGCCCAACAGAATGCCTATACCGTAGGTGACGGCGCCTTCGACGGCTCCCACGAGCGTCATCTCCAGCCCCGAAGACCACCACGACCGGATCGTGATGAGGCTCTTCGCCGCCCCCACTGCAAAATGGGCAATCAGGGAGACGATTGCGGCGGCGATGACCGCGGGAACACCATTGAGAAAAAAGAACGGCACGATGGGAATCATTGCCCCGATTGCAGTCGAAAGCGCGCCCGATACCGCGGAAACCGTGGGCCGCGAAAGCGCCTCTTCTGAGCTGCCGAGACGCTCGCTTGTCAGCGCGCGCAGCAGTTGCTCGGGATCGCTGGCGATATGGTTCACCATGTGGTGCGCATCGGCCTCGGGCAGACCTTTGACCTGGTAGTAGAGCGCCAGCAGTTCGCGCGCTTCGGGCTGGTTGAGCCGGATCGCTTCCCGCTCGCGGGCGATCTCGGCGTAGTAAATCTCCCGCTCACTCTTCGCCGCAAGATATGCGCCCGAGCCCATCGAAAGCGCTGAAGCGATCATGCCCGAAAGTCCAGCCAGCAGAACGTACTTGCTGTCGCCGGCAGTCGCACCCGAGACGCCGGAGACGATACCGAAGATGGCGCCCAGCCCGTCGTTGACGCCGTAGATCGCGTCGCCGATCCACGCACCGGGCTGCTTGTGGCCGCCCTCTCGCTTGGCGAGCATCTCTTCAAGCACGGCTCTGGGATCAACCCTGGGCGAACCGGCCGGCGCACTGTAATGCCCACGCAGCAGCGCGCCGAGTTCCTGATGGTGCTGCTTCTCGTCTTCAATGACGCGCTCGAGGATAGCGGCCGATGCTTCGTCGCCCAGATCGTTCAACTGCCGGCCATAGCGGGCGATATCGCGGCTCTCCTCGATTTCGAGACGGCGCAGGGCCATGCGGATACCGCCGGCGCGATTCGCCAGCGTGTCGGCGCTTCCGCCGGGCTTGCCCTTGTAAACCGGCTCCGGACCGCCCAGTTCCTGAATGCGCTTCGCCCACAGGTCGGCATGCTCCAACTCAGCCTGCGCAAGATGACGCAGCACCTGGGCGCGCATGGGGTCGGTATCGCGGTCCGCCAGCGCCTGATAGGTGGAAAAGCCTTCCATCTCCGCCTGCCAGTTCGCTTCAAGAGCCTCCAATACCTTTTTCAACCGGGCGCTGTTCAAGGCTGCGATCGCCACACCATGCTCCTTACTTTTCACCTAACAATAACTGAATTTGCACGAGCGCTGCGGGTATCCAAAAGTCCCGTGGGCAACCTACTTCCCATGCATGCGGCTTTCCGTATAGTGTTGTGTTCAGCAAAACGGCCGGATACCGGCTCCCGGATGGTGAAGGTGTGCCTCCGGGGTTCCGGAACAACCTGATTGCCGGCAGCAGGCGGCGGAAAACGAGAAACCGCCGGCCAGCGCGGGATTTTGCGCAGGACGCTCCAGCGAGCCCTGACCGGGCTGAAATCGAGAGGAAACGGGGAACAACCCTATATGTCAACGCGATCCACACCGCCGGCAGTGCAAGCCGCACCTAGCTATACGGGCCCGTTCATCACCGTCGCAGCATTGTTTTTCATCTTCGGATTCATCACCAACCTCAACATGGCCCTCGTGCCGCACCTTCGGAATATCTTCACTCTTCCGTATGTGTGGGCGATGCTGGCCGAGTCCGCATTCTTCCTGGCCTATTTTGTGTTCTCAGGCCCGACTTCGAAGCTGATCGAGGCCATCGGCTACAAGAAGACGATGGTGGTCTCGCTCTTCATCCAGGTGGTCGGCTGCCTGCTCTTTGTTCCGGCCGCGAAGCTGGTGAGTTTTCCGCTCTTTCTTACGGCGGTGTTTATCGTCGGCGCCGGCGTGACCGCGCTGCAGACGGCGGCAAATCCCTACGTGGCCATTCTCGGTCCCGAGCGCACCGCACCGGCGCGCCTCACGCTGGCGCAGGCACTCAACTCGCTGGGCGGCACCATCGCGCCGCTCATCGCCGGCCATTACATTCTCACCGATCCGGCGAAGATGGCGACCAAGGCCGCTACCGCCAACACCGTGCGCGGACCTTATATTGCCATCGCGGCAGGGTTGCTGATCCTGGGACTCGCCGTCGCTTTCATGCACCTGCCCCACATCTCCCAGACCCGGGAGTTCAGGCCGGGCACGGAGAGCGATCCGGTTCTGGCGCGCAGCGTCTGGAGATACAGGCACACGGTCCTCGGAGCGGTTGGAATCTTCCTGTACGTGGGCGTGGAAGTGGGACTCGCCTCGATTGCCGTCAATTTCTTCCTGTCCCAGGGCCTCGACAGTGCGAAGGTGGCATCGTTCTTTGCTTCACTCGGCGGGTTCGGGGCACTGATTACGAAGTTATTCGGTCCCTGGACCGACGTGGAGATTGCAGCAGTCCTCGTTTCTCTGTATTGGCTTGGCGCGCTGATTGGCAGATTGCTCGGCTCGTGGATCCTGACCCGCTTCAAATCAGGCAAGCTGCTTGCACTTTTCGGATTCTTCGCTGCAGCGATGATTCTTGTTTCGATGTTCTCAAGCGGCCAGTTGGCCATCTGGAGTCTGGTGCTCTGCGGCTTCTTCAACTCCATCATGTTCCCAAATATCTTCGCGCTGGGCATTGCCGGCCTGGGGCCGATGACCAGCAAGGGTTCCGGTCTGATCATGACCGCAGTTGTAGGTGGAGCGATCATTCCCGCATTGATTGGCTACGTTGCTGACAAAGCGGGTATCCAGCATTCCTTCGTGATTCCGGCCCTGTGCTACCTCTTCATCGCCTACTACGGGCTTTGGGGCTCCAAGCCCTCGCGGACCGCGTCGGCGTAGCGCCGGAGTAGTTGTATCTCCTTGAAGGCCCTCCGGTCAGCCGGAGGGCCTTCGCATTTCCCGCCACAT
>JBATYG010000748.1:0-4143 GCA_049673945.1 Occallatibacter sp. | reverse complement strand
CCTGTGGGCGGCTCGTATATCGCCTTCACCCTACCCCGCTGAGCCGGCTCACAACGAAATCGGGTGGACTATCGCTTTTTCTTCGCCTTTTGGTCCGATTCGAGTTATCCTTCTTTTCGCAACGTTGGAGGTTGCCCCAAATGGACATTCAGCAGGAGATACTAGGCGAGTTTGACCGCGAAACCGCAAAGACTCGCAAGGTTCTTGAGGCACTGCCCGAGAACGTAGACATGACCTGGAAGCCGCATGAGAAGTCCATGCCACTCGGCCGCCTGGCCGGCCACATCACCGACATGACGGGGGACTGGGCATTGCACACCCTCACACAGGACGAGCTGAAGTTTGCGGCGGATCACAAGTGGGAGGCGTATGTGCCCGCAAGCAGGGCTGCTTTGCTCGAGAAGTTTGACGGGGAGCTCGGTGCGGTGCGCGCCGCGCTGGCAGCGATTACGCCGGAGAAATGGGATCGGAACTGGAAGTTCATCTTCGGCGACCAGACGTGGATCGACCAGCCGCGCTATCAGGTTTGGCGCGATATGGTGATCAATCACCTGGTGCATCATCGCGCTCAGCTCGGCGTGTATCTGCGGCTGATCGGCGCGAAAGTGCCCGGCAGCTACGGCCCCTCGGCCGACGAGATGTAGCGAGACAACAAGCGACACAACATCGTTCAAACCCAATAGGCAGCCGGCCAAAGAATGGGCCCGTTCCATGGTTCCCGAAGGCCGGTTGTCTCCTAATCGCTGACAATCCGTGGGCGGTCACGCTAGGCTGAAGTTATGCGCTTCAACTTTCCGCCTGTCTATCCGATCCTGGATTCGTCGATGGTGACCGAAGTGGGCCGCACCGCGTTTCTGCAGCGCATTGGCGAGGCGCTGACGGAGGCCGGCGTGACCTTGCTGGAGTACCGCAATAAGATGGGATCGGAAGAGGATCTCAAATCGGATGCACGAATCCTGCGCAACGCGATGCCACCTGAAAAAGTGAAGTTAATTCTCGATGATCGCGTTGATCTTATTGGAGCACTTAGATTTGATGGAGTGCACGTCGATGCCGGCGATGCTTCACCGGCTGAGGCGCGGAACGTGGTTGGCCCAAGCCGGATTGTAGGCACCTTTGGCGGAAGCAATCATTTACTTCCCAGCGTGTTCACTCAACCGGCAGACTACTTTTCGATTGGGCCTGTTTTTCCGACGACGACAAAAGAAACCAGCAAACGACCGATCGGCGTGGAAGGGGTGCATAATCTGCGCCGGCAGGCCGGGGCGAAGGTGGTGCTCGTCGCCGTGGGTGGCATCACGCTTGAGACGGCGAGGGCCGTTTTAGACGCTGGCGCGAACACAGTAGCGGTTGCGGCGGCGATTTTTCGGGCCCCCGATCCTGCAGAAGAATTTCGGCGCTGGATGAAGGCTCTGGATTAGAGAAGCATCGGCGGGCTGTTCGATTTTTCGTTTATTAAATTAGCTGAAGACTTTCTTCTTCATTTCGAGTAAAACCGATCAAAGTGACTTCATCCGATCTCATTTCCAAGACACACAGCGCTGAGACTGCTCCGGCCACCGGCATGGTGCAAAGCCTCGGTCTCTTCAGCTCTACAGCGATTGTTGCCGGATCCATGATTGGCTCCGGGATTTTTATCGTTGGCGCGGATATCGCGCGCACGACGGACTCGCCGGCGCTCTTTCTGGGCGCCTGGGTCGTAACGGGCGTCATGACCTTAATTGCGGCGCTGAGTTACGGCGAACTGGCGGCGATGATGCCCAAGGCGGGTGGGCAATATGTTTACCTGCGCGAGTCGCTGGGTCCTCTTTGGGGCTTCCTCTATGGGTGGACCCTGTTTCTGGTGATCCAGACGGGGACGATCGCGGCGGTCTGCGTGGCCTTCGGCAAATTTCTGGGTGTCTTCTTTCCCTCTATCTCGACGACGCATTGGCTGTGGCACATCGCGCATGTGCCGGCGATTCCGTTGGGCCCGATGCTTCTGGGGAACATGGACATCGGGCTCAATACGGCGAACCTGACCGGGATTGTGGTGGCGGTTCTGCTGGCGGTGGTGAATGTTTTTGGCGTCCGGCTTGGCGCGCTGATCCAGAACATCTTCACCTCGGCGAAGGCGCTCTCGCTGGCCGGCCTGGTGGTGCTCACGTTCACGGTGGGTCGCAATGCAACGGCATGGAAGGCCAACTTCGGCGACGGCCTGCACGAGTTCTGGCGGAATGCGGGTTGGGGCGCGATGCACCCTGTGCAGGTGGGCATTGGCGGGCCGATTGTGCTGGTGAGCGGTGTGATCGTGCTTGCAGTGGTCCAGGTGGGATCATTGTTTTCCTCTGACGCGTGGAACAACATCACCTTCACGGCGGGGGAAGTAAAAAACCCGAAGCGCAATATTCCGCTGTCGCTGATTCTCGGCGCGGGTTTTGTGCTGACGGCCTATTTTCTTGCTTCGCTCGGCTACCTGCTGGTGCTGCCGCTGCACGGCGATCCGCACGGTGTGACCACCATGGCGCGCGGGTTGCAATATGCGTCTGAAGATCGGGTGGCAACGGCGGCGCTCGAGGTGATCTTTCACTCGGGCGGCGTGTACCTCATGGCTGCTGCGATCCTGGTGTCGACTTTCGGCTGCGCCAACGGGCTGACGCTCTCTGGCCCGCGCGTGTACTACGCGATGAGCCAGGATGGGCTCTTTTTTAAATCGGTGGGCAAGCTGCACCCGACCTATCGCACACCGGTGGCGGGGCTGCTGGTTCAGGCTGTGTGGACGGCGTTCCTTTGCCTTTCGGGAACATACAGCCAGTTACTCGATTACATCATCTTTGCGGTCCTGTTGTTCTATATCCTCACCATCGTTGGCCTGTTTGTGCTGCGGGTAAAAAGGCCCAATGCTCCACGGCCTTACAAGGCGCTTGGCTACCCAGTGCTGCCCGCGCTCTATATCGTGATGGCTACGTGGATATGTATCGTATTATTGCGCTACAAGCCCCAGTACACATGGCCGGGCCTGGTGCTCGTTCTGCTCGGCATCCCGGTTTATCTTTTCTGGTCGCGGCGCTCGGTCGCTTCGCATTCGAATCTCGGCAATTGAAAGTGACGGATCCATCAAGTTAGGGAGGCACACTGCATGGCGGGCAAGCTTTTTGCGACCAAGCCAATTGAATCCATTATGGCCGAGGCCAGCGAGACGACCGAGCATTCGCTGAAGCGGGCACTGGGTCCTATCAATCTCATTTCCATCGGCATCGGCGGAATCATCGGGGCCGGTATCTTCGTCCTCACCGGGACAGCAGCAGCGCAGTTTGCGGGCCCTGCAATCGTCATCTCCTACATCATTGCTGGAATCGGCTGCGTCTTCGCAGGTCTGTGCTACGCGGAATTTGCATCGATGCTTCCCATCGCAGGCAGCGCTTACACATATGGCTACGCCACAATGGGCGAACTCGTGGCATGGATCATAGGCTGGGCACTGGTGCTGGAGTACGCTTTTGGCGCGGCCACGGTCGCTGTCGGATGGAGCGGATTTGTCGCAAGCCTCCTCGGATTTTTTGGCACCAAGCTTCCGTTTAATCCGGCGCCTGCGATTTCGCTCTCGCTGTTCGGACACACATTTTCGGGACAAGTAGATATATTTGCGCTGTCGGCAATCATCGTAATTACTGCAATTCTGGTTGTCGGCGTGCGCGAGTCGGCCAACTTCACCAGCGCGGCTGTGATGATCAAGGTTGCGATTGTGTTGTTCTTTATCGGGCTGGCAGGAATATTCGCCTTTGGGCACTGGCCTCACATGGTCGCGAACTGGCACCCGTTCATTCCCAAGAATACCGGTCACTTTGGGCAGTTTGGATGGTCGGGCATTATGCGCGGCGCAGGTGTGGTCTTCTTTGCCTATATCGGGTTCGATGCCGTTTCTACTGCGGCGCAGGAAGCGCGGAATCCGCAGAAGGATATGCCATTCGGGATTCTCGGATCACTGATCGTCTGTACGACGCTGTATATGTTCGTTGCAGGATTGCTGACCGGAATCAAGCCCTATTACACTCTCAATGTTCCGGCTCCGGTAGCCGACGGAGCAGCGGCGATTGGCGTCCGGTGGGCGGTGGTTCTCATTGACCTCGGCGCAATCGCCGGCCTCGCTTCAGTCATGCTTGT
>JBATYG010000747.1:0-3735 GCA_049673945.1 Occallatibacter sp. | reverse complement strand
GATCAGCAGTGTCGCGCCCGCCGAGGCCAGCAGCGCCGCCGCCAGCGCGTGCGCGGGCGGCATCGCCAACCCATGCGCCACCACCCATGGCAGCATGAACGTAAACAGAGCCATCAGTCCGCACAGCACCGCATGGCCCAGCAGCACCCCCAGGTTGAGCCCCCGCTGACGGCATCGAAAGAGATAATCGCCCGTCAGAATCGTAATCGGCGGCAGCGCCGGCAGAATGTATCCCGGCAGCTTCGACTGCGAGCACGAGAAAAAGAGGATCGGAATCAGCGCCCACAGCACCAGAAACTCGGGAAACGCATCTCCCGGCCGCTTCGGCGCCGGCTTTCCTGGCCGCGAGTGCCGCAGCCGCCACTCTGCCACCGAGGTCTGCACCCCGTCCGCCAATGCCCGCAGCGCAATCACCGTCCACGGCATTAGCGCCAGCACCACCACGGCAATGTAGTACCAGAACGGCTCCTCGTGCTGGTACCGGTTCGTCGCAAACCGCTGCAGGTTATGCTCGAAAAAAAACTCCCTGAAGAACGTGGGATTCTGGTGCTGCACCGCCACAAACCACGGCAGCACAATGGCGAAATACAGCAGCACGCCCGGCCACCAGAGCGAGCGCCGCACAATCGACCATTCCCGGCGCAGCAGCGCAAACGCCACCACAATCACGATCGCCAGAAACGGCGCCACCGGACCCTTCGCCAGCGTCGCCACGCCCGTAAAGAAATAGATATCGAAGAGCCAGAACTTTGAGTCCGTCTCATACCACGCATACCAGCCCAGCAGCCCGATGCACAGCGGCGCGGCGAGCTGCATATCCGTCGACGCCCCGCGCGAAAACCCTATGATTCCCGCGCACGCCACCGTGATCAGCGCCGCGTCCAGGTGTCCGCCTCGTCGGAACCGCCGCATGTGCAGGTAGATCAGCGCCGCCATGAGGAAGGCGAAGCTCGCCGAAGGCAGGCGCGCGCTCCAGTCATGCACCCCGAAGTCCTGAAAGACAAACATCGCGCGCCAGTAGTAAAGCGCCGGCTTCTCCAGCCAAGGATGTCCGTAAAGATACGGCGTAACGCACGCGCTCAACCGTTCCTTCAGCGTATGCGCCGAATCGAAGCGAACCAGCATCTCATGCGCAATCTGCGCATAGCGTGGCTCATCGGCGCCCACCAGGCCCAGCCCGTCGCCGCCAAAGATAGGTGCATTGCCGTACAGGATGAAAAACACCGCGAAGACGACAAATACAGACGCTTCGCAGATCGTGGCCCAGGAAGGCAGACCCCGTCGTGACGCTTCAGGCAAGTCTGGTACGGAGGTATCCAGTGCAGTCTCCACTTCCACGGTTCTCCCCGGCGCAGACGCACGCAGCGAGGCCCGAGCGAACTCCTGGATTTTGCCGCCCGCCGGACCCCCGCCCGGCACACCGCGACAGCGTCAAGGCTAACAGATCAGGGCCTGGCAATCGGTCGAGTTTCAACCCCAGGGATGCCCTATCTCCTTTAAATGAACGGGCAAGTACTTCATTCAAGCGCAGAGGGAGTCGAAAGGCTGACGTGCCGATCCGTCTGTCGATCAATTCTCATTCACGTCAGGAAGCTTGCCGGGGGTCACACCGGCGTGTCGCAGGCGCTGCACGCGAGACCATCTTGTCATCTCCTTCGAGGTGAAAGGATTCGTAGAGTTGTGTCGGGATAGTAGTCCGAAGCCAATAAGCCGCATGATCACGACCGCGAACAACATGCAGGCGGCCAGCGCGGCCGTCCAGTCCCACCAGTGAATCAGATGGTGCTTGTAGACCTCTACGAGGTACCAGATACCCAGAGGGACATGGCCAAATATAACGGCGCACAAACCTGGGTTGTAGAAGGTTTTCAGCTTGACGTTGTTCAGCAGCCCGTGGACGATAAGTCGGCCGATCATGCCGAACAGCACGGGGGCGAGGCCCAGCCATATCCGATCTGGAAAAAACACCGGAACCAGGTAAAACGGCCAGGCCATCATGTTGATGAACGCGGAGCCGAGCTGATTGAGCGGATACCGGTTCTCCTTGATCAGGGGAGCGCAGGTCTGAATGCCGCGCAGGGTGCCGGTAACATTGATCTCGAAGATCTTGTTCCATTGCTCGATATCCACACTAGGGAATCGCACCATTGCGTTGCTGCCGACAATGTTCATCAGCACATGCAGAGCGCCGGCCTGCTCCTTCACCTGGACGACAGCGGCATTCCACTGATCCTGATTCACTACATCCAGCTCGACAAAGCGCGCCTTCCCCCCGGCGCCGTTGATTTCCTCCACTAATGCATCGCCGCGATCCTGGTTGCGTCCTGCAACGAAGACGGTTGCGCCCTCGCGGGCGAACAGCCGGGCCGACGCGCGGCCCATTCCGCCGTAGCCGCCCGTGATCAGGGCGACCTTCTTCTCAAGCCTCACCTGTGGCCTCCTGCGCAGATGCCCAGCCCGCCCATCCGTGAGCCTTTAAGATGCAGACCTCTGATATCAAGATGGCTCTTGCCCCCGGCGCGCAGGCTAGTCCATGACACTGAATGCGAGGTATGGCCGGGAAATGGACACAATCTCGTCGCGGGCATCCTCAACCAGAGTCGCGCGACCCTCGCTATCTTTGTCATCCCTTCCAACGGGCTTGAATGTCACATCGACCTTGAAGTACCCGCACCTCCGACTCACGTAGGTGCGCTCGAACTCTGTCGAGAGTCCGCCCTCAGTCGTAAAAACATTCAGCAGGTCAGCCCGCGTCATACCGGGCTTGATGCTCTGCATCTCTTCCAGGATTTGCCCGACCCACTGGAGATTATCCGCGTCCGAGGTTCCCTGAGCGGTTCCCTGAGCCGAACTGCCGATGCTCATGCAGGTTCCCGTCGTGGCGATTCCAGCAAAAAGAGAAAGAGCGATCCGACGGTTCATGCGCAAGCTCCTCAAGGACAATATCTCGCCGCGCGCTCAGCAAGGAACCGCAACACACGCTAATGCGGGCGAAATGTCTTCCCCGTTTCCAAAAGAGTTTTCAAGCGCGAAAGAATGCGAGGCCATCCCTCTGCATTCTGCGCGTAGGTCGGGTCGTCGTCCGCCCAGCCGTCGTTGGTCACAACCACCTTCACAGCCTCGGTCTCAGGCGTGAGTTCAATCTTCACGTGAGACATGTGTTCGCCCATTCCCATGCCGAAGTCATATTCCAGAATTCTCGGCGCATCCACCCGGGCGACGCGGCCCGTAACGTAGCGCATGGGCTTGCCGTCCTTGCCCGGTCCGGACCACGTCATCGCGCCTCCGGGAGTGAGGTCGATGTCAAAATCCGCGCCCATGAAGATAGTGCGATTCGTTTCTTTTGAAACGAAGCCATCCCACACGTTTTCTACCGGCGCAGCAATGTAATACGTAAAGACCAGTGGAGTTTTGGCCATCGCGCTCGCCTCCGTGGTCATCATCGTACATCGCCGGCCGCAGGCTTGTGTGGAGCGGCCTCTTCGCTGCTACCGTGCCTCCGCCATTCTTCCGGTTTAAGGACAATGACCTGTGGCCGGCTCGCCATTCCCCTATGGACATCCCAAAGGAAAACGTGGTAGCTTATGTGCAATGTGCAAAGGAGCAGGGGATGGCCGATAAGAAATCCGAAGTGCTTCAGGGAACACTGGACCTGATGGTGCTCAAGACGCTCTATGCGATGGGGCCGCTGCACGGGTTTGGGATTGCCCGTCGCATCGAGCAGGTGAGCAACGG
>JBATYG010000746.1:0-2414 GCA_049673945.1 Occallatibacter sp. | reverse complement strand
GGGACGCTCGCGCTCCTCGCCGAAAACGGCATCAAATTCACCGTCCTCGCGCCGCACCAGTGCAAACGCATTCGACCGCTCAAATCCGACACCGGCGCCGAGCCGGAATGGACCGATACACCCAACGCATCCGTCGACACTACCCGTCCCTATCTCGTCCGCTCCGCCTCCGGCGGCCCATCGCTCGCCGTCTTCTTCTACAACGGCCCCGCATCCCGCGCCATCGCCTTCGAGGGGCTTCTCAACGCCGGTGAATCCTTAGCCGCGCGCCTCAAGAGTGGATTCGAAGACAACGCACAGACCCAGCTCGTTCACGTCGCCACCGACGGCGAATCTTACGGCCACCACCACAAGCACGGTGAAATGGCCCTCGCCTACGCCTTCAAACTCCTCGAACAGGATAAGAACGTCACGCTAACCAACTACGGCAGCTTTCTCGCCCAGTTCCCGCCCGAGTACGAGTGCGAAATCGTCGACAATACTTCCTGGAGCTGCGTTCACGGTATCGAACGCTGGCGCTCCAACTGCGGCTGCAACGGCGGACGCGCCGGCTGGAACCAGGAGTGGCGCACACCTCTGCGCGAGGCGCTCGACGCCCTGCGCGACGCCGTCGCGCCTGTCACCGAGCAGGAAGGCGGAAAGCTCTTCCGCGACGTCTGGGCCGCGCGCGACGCCTACATCAACGTCATCCTCGATCGCCGCGCCGAGGTTGTCGAGCGCTTCCTTGAGCACCATCAAACCCGGCACCTCAGCGCCGAAGAACGCGTTTGCGCCCTGCAGCTCATGGAGCTCCAGCGCCACGCGCAGCTCATGTACACCAGTTGCGGCTGGTTCTTCGACGATATCTCCGGCATCGAAACCGTGCAGGTCATCGCTTACGCCGGCCGCGTTCTCCAGCTCGCCGTCGAGCTCTTTGGCGAACGCGTCGCTGGACTCGAAGACGCCTTCGTTGCGCGCATGGTTGAAGCCAGGTCCAACGACCCCAAAGCCGGCGACGGCGCGAAAATCTACAACGAGCGCGTCCGCAGAATGGAAGTCGGCCTCGAACAAGTCGCGGCTCACTACGCCATCAGCAGCGTCTTCTCTTCCTTTGCCGACGAGACAGACCTCTTCTGCTATCACGTCCGCCGCATCTCCTACGACATCCGCACTTCCGGCCGCGGCCGCCTCGCGTTCGGACGCGTCCACGTCGCCAGCGCCATCACCGGTAGGCAGCAGGACTTCAGCTTCGCCGTCCTCCACTTCGGCGACCAGAACATTACCGCTGCGGTGAAGTCTTACACCGAGGTCGATGCCGCGGACTTTGAAGCCTTCGCCGCAGAGGCCTCCGAACAGGTGCAGAAAGCCAACTTCCCCGAAGTCATCCGCCAGATCGACCGCTACTATGGCCACGTCGGCTACTCGCTCACCTCGCTCTTCAGCGACGAGCAGCGCCGCATCGTTCGCGTCATCCTCGACTCGACTCTCTCCGATATCGAAAACTCGCTCACCAGCATCTACGACGATCACGCCAGCCTGCTCCACTTCCTCTCCCAGGCCGGACTCCCCAAGCCGCCCGCGCTCACCCTCGCCGCCGGCTTCGCCATCAACGCCGGCCTGCGCCGTGCCCTCGAAACCGATCCCATCGATCTCGCCATGCTGCGCTCATTCCTGCATCTGGCCAAATCCGATCAGGTGCCCCTTGAGACCGCAAACCTCAGCTACATCGCTGACCTGCGCATGAAACGCGCCATGGTCGAGCTGCAGCTCTCAGCTGGCTCCCTTGAAGTCCTCGAGCGCGCACTCACTCTCGCCCACGCCCTTGGCGAGATGCCCATCGACCTCAATCTCTGGCAGGCGCAGAATATCTGGTACGAGATCCTGCGCGGCTCCGGCTACGCCCTCACCGCGCTCCCTGAAGAGGACCGCCCCAAATGGGATAAGCAATTCTCGGAGCTCGGAGACTGCCTTTCGATCGACACCGAGGCCATCAGCGCCCCCGAGCAACTCGCCGAAATCACGGGCGACTGACCGCCTGGCGTCTCCGCGGGGACCCGGATCACTGACAATAACACTGTGATGGGCTGAGATTTATGGTTTCCCACCCTGTCGTTCATTGCGCCCGCCTCCTCTTTTTTCAGGGACGGGAGTAAAATCTCTTTATGAAGCGTCTCGCTGCGGTTGCGGTGATGATCGCCTGGTTCTCCTGCGGAGCGCTTGCGCAGCGGGGTGGATCGCACGGCGGTTTCTCCGGTTCGCGCGGTGGCTTCTCCGGCTCACGCAGTGGCTTCTCCGGATCGCATGCAGGGTTTTCAGCTCCAGCCGGCGGATTCTCTGGTCACGGCGCACCCGTCTTTCGCAGCGGATTCTCGGGGCCTCGCAGTGGATTTCGGCCCGCGCCGCCGGGATTTCGGCCAGCTCCTTCAGGATTTGGC
>JBATYG010000745.1:0-2949 GCA_049673945.1 Occallatibacter sp. | reverse complement strand
TATTTGTCTCGATCGGGAACAGCCCAGAATGATCTCCCGTAGTTCTCACCAGAAATCCTTCGGCCGAAGATGATGCGCTGGACAACGCCACCGCAACCGTGAGCCATCACCGCATGGCCCGCTTCGTGACGCACCACAATTTCCAGCGGAAGTTGCCGATATGGGACCTCGACCTCGGTTTGCGATAGGGTATCCATGCTTTATGGTCCACCGACTTGAGGATTGAGCGCGCCTGAAGTGCACCTGTACCGCGTCAAATATCCCTGCCGGAGTTATATTTCTACACCGATTTTCCTGTGACCGCCGCAGGATCACGTCGGCGTGGTTCCGGGGAGATGTCGGCGCAAATCGGCAAATCCCTTGTCGGCCGTGATCAACCAGCGCCGCTCGGTCTGAACGCGGGGCCAGAGGTCATCATCGTATGCTCCTGCCGGGCCGTTCTGGTTTTCTTTGCGCGGCTGGTCGAGGCCAGCGGGCGAGTCTACCGCCGGGCATCGGCGTTCATCACGGAAGTTGGGGCTGGCAACGGACGATGCCGTGGTCAGCGAAACCGGCGGTGATGACGGGGCAGGGCACGCCCCGGAGTTGTCGCCGCTGAGGCCCCTGGAGGAGTTTCATCGCGATCCGCGCTAAGTCTAAGCGGGCGATCTACATCGGGCCGACATGGCGTGGGCGCACCACGCCTCGGAAATGGGCCTGTCGGCAGGCCAGATTCGCGCGGCCATCATGCAAACGCGCAATCTCTCCAAAAAGGGCGGCCTGAAACGCCAGCCCGAGTACGCCGAGCGCACCGCCGGCAAGGCGGTCAGGCAGGCGGAGGAGTAGAGCAATCGAAACGCAACGAGAAAATTGGAAGGCCATTGAGAGCAGCCAGGCAGTTTCGCTGGACGATTCGGATCGGACGCTGCTCGATAAGATCCAGAGCCACCTTGCTCTAAACGATGCGGAGTTTCTGCACTTCCTGATTCTGGTTGGGAAGGTTTCGCCGTGTGCCGCACTGCTAGGAGCGGTGCGGCTTCCCAAGCAGTAGTGTTCCGGGTACTGGGATCGAGTTGCGAGATGAACGAAAATTGCCGCGAAAGAATCATAATCGATCCGGCGATCCATCACGGCGAGCCGTGCATCAAGAGCGCGCGCGTGCTGGTGAGCGTGATCGTTGGCAGCGTCGCCGATGGCGACACGCCCGAGCAGATCATCGACGCCTGGCCGGAGATCACGGGCGACGACATCAAAGCCGCGCTGAAATTCGCGGCGGAAGCGGTCAACAACGCCGACTTCGTTCCGCTCCAGCGTGACAGCGGCCAGTGAGTGCGCGCGTCAAGATCGATGAGGATCTGCCCCGGCAGATTGCCGACTTGGCAGTCGCGCGCGGACACGATGCAGCGACGGTAGTGGGGCCGGGGCCGATATCACCGAAGATATGCTCCGCCTTCAGGCATTTCGGGTGGAGCAGAAGGAACAGGGATAAGCTTCACTCAGTCCTGGCGACCGAGCGGCCCTGAAGCCCATCAGTGACTTCGGCGCCAAGCCTTATACCGATGATGAGGAACGGTCACTCTCGGCGATCATCAAGGCATTCAATGAGCGCCATGGGACGCAATTCACCCGAGAGGATTTCATCCGCTTCGAGCAGGTCAATAGGACTATTGTCGATGACGATATGGCCCAGATGTTACGCAACAACCCGCCTGATGTTGTCTACGCAGCGTTCTCTCAGGCCTTCTTCAAGGGCGCAATTGATCTTTTTCAACGCGACAATGAGATGAAGAATATTGTCCTCACCGATGCTGAAGTGCGGGAGCAGGCGATCCGGCATTTCTTCAACCGGGCGCTTCGCGAAGTACGAGAGAGTGGGGCAAGTGTTTGAATCGTTTTTGCGTGGCATGTCTCCCTGTTTCCCACCGGCGCAGTGGCATGACCAAATCAGGGTAGGGGCCTAACCTCTAAAGGCTCGACAGGGGCAACATCAGGCGGTCACCTGTGGGCGGTCGGAGGAACCGGAGCGCAAACCCAGAGCGCGGCGAATCGACAAGGAACACGATGGAAATGATCCCCCATCGGACCAATCCCCCGCGACGGCGGCGAGATAGGGACCTCGATCGCGGACGGTGAGGATGAAACACATCCAGAGGCGTGACCGGCACGCCAGACGTGCACTTGCGCTTATTATTACGCATTTCCAGGAGCTTATGGAACAACGGCCGAAGGAGGTCATTCGCGGTCGGATTTAGCGGCCCCGAAACCCAAAGTTTCTTGACATTAAACGCGTCGTGTTTTATGATGGGTCATGTTACGCGATGTATCGCACGTCGACGCGATGACTGATAGGGGCATGGAGGCTGCGCCCCGACCTCGGCCATGGGGACAAGACCGGCGACTGGAATTCATCGAATTTCGTTTGTTGTGGGACGGCAAAATCAATCGCGGCGAGGTCGCCGAATATTTCAACATCTCGGTTCAGCAGGCATCGCTGGATTTCGCCAAATACCTTGATTTGGCCAAACACAACATGGAGTACGACCGTCACGAAAAGGTCTATCGTGCGACCGAGCATTTCAAGCCGCTGTTTCTCGCGCCCGATACCCAGACTTATTTGAACGAGATCCAGGGCCTCGCCATCGGGACGATTTCGCGATCAGTAAGCTTTGTGGGAGTCCGACCACCCTGTGATGTCGTGACGCTCCCGGTCCGCCGTGTGCGCATTGAGATGCTGTTGCCAATCCTCTGGGCAATCCGCGATGGCACAGAGATAGACGTGACGTATCAATCGATGCGCACCGCCGATCCGACTCGTCAGTGGATTGCCCCGCATTCTCTGGCCTTTGACGGTTCTCGTTGGCACGCCCGCGCATGGTGTCATGGAAGTTCTCGATTTCGCGATTTCGTCTTGACGAGATTCCAGCAAATTCACGGACGCCGTATCAGTACTATGAACCCCCAGGACGATAC
>JBATYG010000744.1:0-5315 GCA_049673945.1 Occallatibacter sp. | reverse complement strand
GGGACGTACAGCAATGTGACGGTGACGCTTGGCGCTGCGACGATCGGCTATCTGGACACAGGCACAAGTGCACCCACAATCAAGACGATGACGGCGACGCTGACCACGAACACGGTGAGCGCGTCGCTGGCGCGGCCGATGGTGGTAACGCAGACGGGCGCGCCAGTCGGTCTGCACCTTGACTTCGATCTGCACAAGTCGATCGGTGTCGATTCAAATGGGCAAATCACGGGTGTAGTCACGCCTACGTTCAACATGAACGGCGTGAACAACTCCGACCCGGGAGCCTATATTGATGAGTTCGACGCGGCAGTGGTGAGTGTGAACACCGGAACACAGTCGTTCGTGATTCAGGGACCGCATGGCAGGCAGTTCACGGTGAACGTCGACGGGCAAACGGAGTGGGATGGCGACTTAACCATCAGCGGACTGACGACAAGCAGCATCGTGCAGATCTCAGGCACGCTGGACCGCGCCGATAGAACAATCGACGCCGATGAAGTCGGCATTCTGTCGCAGAACGGCTTCTACGCCGCCGGTCAGGTGACGTACGTGACGCCTCCATCGGGCGGCGCTGCGAGCAGCTTTGATCTCTATGTGCGGGGCACGCTGCCGACAACGACCGGCATTTCGCTGGGGCAGATTGCGACGGTTGACCTGAGCGGCAACGAGAAGTATTCGATCTACTGGATGCACGGGCCTCTGGCGGATTTCCTTTTCAACCAGAACCTGCTGCTGCCGGGCCAGCATGTGGCTGTGGGCGGACCCGCAAGCGGCGCAGCCAACGCACAGGCCGTCACCGTGAATCGCGTTATGCTGCGCGCATGGGGCTTCAACGGCGTGGTCGTGCCGGGCAGCGAGAATGGAAATACCGACAGCTTCCAGATGCAGGTGAATGGATTTGCCGGCGTGCTGATTCCGCAGACCGTAACTGTCTACATCACTGACCGGACCACGTTCCGCGATGGATTCAGTGACATGGGCGATATCGGCGACAACGATAAGGTGCGTGTAGTGGGGCTGCTGCTGAAGGACCCGACTTCAGGTCAGTCTGTGATCGTGGGCCGCTACATCGACGACATGAGCAGCAACTAACCAGCACAAGCACGAAAAGCGCCGGAGCAGAGAACTGCTTCGGCACTTTTCTTTGCGCCGAACTGCTTCAATTTCCGGCTTGAAGCTGAGCTGACCGGAAGGGAGAGTTCATAGTCTTCCCGCCGTTGCTGCTGCCCCAGGTCCAGTACATGCCGAGATAGGCGTAGTTCTCCGTTTGACCGGCGACCGAGTGACCGTAGCAAAAGAGGAATTGCTGACCAGGGTGATGCTTGAAGTGGTAGTAGCCGCCGAGGTCAATCATCGTGGAGGCCTCGGTCTGCGCTGCGGCCGCGCCCTCTCGGGCATGAGAGAACACTTCTCCGCCGAGTTCAAACCGTTCGCCGAATCCGTACTTCAGAAGAAAGCCGCCATAGGGAAAGTCGCGAAAATCGGTCTGCGGCACGATCTGGTAACCTGCCCCGCCATCGAGAGTCCAGTGCCCGATGTTCTTTTGCATCCAGAGCGGTAGCTTGTACCAGACTTTGCCGGCGCCGAGCCCCTTGTCATAATTGCCGGTCGGAATTTCAACCATGGTGAAGGAGCCGATCTGGGGAATGTGGCGGGACTCCTTGATGAACGCGATCTTTGCGCCGAGTTCCATGTCGGTAAGGCCGAACTCGGCTGCTCCCGTTCCTGAAGGCAGATAAACAGGATTGTTCAACGGGGCGACCACACCCCACGGCAGAATAGCGTGAAGCTGAACCCGCTGGATCGCGCCCCAGTTGAATTCAAAGGCCGGACCCGCCGCGTCGATCTCGACCGGAGTGCCATCCATGGATCCGAAGATGTAGAACTCGTAATGATGAAGATCCACCGGAACGGGATCATCGGTCTGATAGGGTGGCCCCTGCGCCCAGAGTGTTGGCGCGGTCATCAACCCAACCAGCAGGACTGCGAACTCTGCAAACTGCTTTGAGAGTTGCATCAAGGCTTCCTTGTGCGGTCAGTTCGTGAGGGCAGTCTTCACCATTTCGCTGACGACTCGGCCTTCCGCGCGGGCACCGCTGGCTTGGATCTTTGCCTGCACGGACTTCATCACCTGGCCCATCTCTTTGGGCGCGGGCTTGTGGCCGAGAGCGGCGGTCTGCTCGACAACGGCCTCGTCGACAAGCGCGCGCAGGCCGGCGTCGTCGAGGGCCTTGGGCAGGAACTCCTCGATGATGACGATCTCGGCTGCCTCTTTGGCGGCGAGCTCGGGGCGGTTGCCCTTGGTGAACTGCTCGATCGAGTCGCGGCGCTGCTTGATCATGGTCGCCAGCGTCTGCTGCTCTTCGGCGGGCGTGAGGGCCGCGTTCTCATCGACGGCCTTGTTCATCAGCGCCGTCTTGATGAGGCGGAGGGTGCCGGTGCGATCGGCGTTATGCGCCTTCATGGACTCAACAGTGAGCTTTGTAATCTGAGCGGCCAATGCGCCGGGATCAATCATAGGATTCCCCTAACCTTTTGATTCTACACGACGACTAGCTCAATAGCGAGGATTCGAGCCGGTTCTTTTCCACAATGATGACTATCACACAACCCACATAAATGTGTATTCTGTGATTGCCGTCGAGTATTGAGGTTGAAGCCGATGCTCGCTCCGAGGAGGAAATCATGATCCGCAAGACTCGTCTTTATACACCCGGCCCCACGCCCCTGCTGCCCGCCGCACAATTTGCCATGGCTGCGGCGGATATTCATCACCGCACGCCTGAGTTTCGCGCGCTGTTTCAGAAGGTGCTGGCGCAGCTCAAGATTTTTGTCGGCACGAAGAACGATGTGCTGCTGCTTTCGTCTTCGGGGACAGGCGCGATGGAAGCGTCGGTGTCGAACCTGACATCGCCCGGCGATCGCGTGCTGGTGCTGACGGCAGGCAAGTTTGGCGAGCGCTGGGTCGACCTGACCAAGGCTTTTGGATGCCAGCCGGATGTGGTGACGGCGCCCTACGGAGAGACCTTCGACCTCGGGCAGGTGCGTGCGGGGCTGAAGCGGGAGCACAAGGCCGTCTACATGCAGGCGACGGAGACCTCGACGGCCGTGACGCATGATGTGGAGGCGGTGGCGAAGCTGATCAGGGAAGTCGCGCCGGATGCGCTGCTGATCGTGGATGGGATTACCGGCCTGGGCACGACGCATCTTGACGTGGATGGCTGGGGTATCGATGTGCTGATTGGCGGATCGCAGAAGGCCGTGATGATTCCGCCGGGCCTGGCGTATCTGAGCGTCAGCGAGAAGGCGTGGGCGGCGATGGAGAAGGCGAAGAACCCGCGCTACTACTTTGACCTGCGCAAGGAACGCAAGAATGCGGTGAAGGGTGAGAGCGCTTATACCCCGGCGGTGGCACTGGTTGCCGGCCTGGGCGCGGCGCTTGACTACATTGCCGGGCAGGCGGGCGGCGATCTTGAGAAGGGCCGCATTGCGCTGGTGAACAATGCGCGAGTGAATGCGGCGGCAACTCGCGCGGGGCTGGTGGCCCTCGGCTTCACGCTCTTTGCGCCGTCTGCTCCCGCGGCTGCAGCAACAGCGGTTGCGGTGCCGGAGGGGATGAACTCGGGCGACGTTGTGAAGGCGCTGAAGGCGCGTTTCGCGCTGGTGACAGCCAACGGACAAGGTGAGATGCAGGGCAAGATTTTCCGCGTGGCGCATCTCGGCTTCTTCGACTATCTCGATACGGTGGCGTTGCTGGGCGCGATGGAGCACATTGCCAAGGACGCGCTGGGTCTGCCTGTCGAGTACGGAAAGGCGGTTGCCGCGGCGCAAAAGGTGTACGCGGAAGCCTCTGCGAGGTAGGAGTTCGAAGCGATGGCGGAATTGAGTTTTGGAGAAAAGCTGCTGATTGCGCGCAAGCAGCTCGATCTCTATCAGTACGAAATGGCGGAACGGCTGGGCGTGCATCCCAACTCGATCACCAAGTATGAGCGGGGAGAGGGCAAGCCGCATGCCGCGGTGGTGCGGATGTTTGAGCTGCTGTGCGAGCAGCAGGGCATTCGCTTTGACGACTACGAAGCTGCCGAGCAGGCAAAAGGGGAAGCAATGAAGATCGTTCTGGCGGAGAAGGTGTCTCCGGCGACGCTGGCGGTGTTTGCCGCTGAACCAGGCTGGGAAGTGTTGACGCATGACAAGCTGCCCGACGGCCTGCCCGCCGCGCTGGCCGACGCGGATGCGCTGGTGGTGCGCTCGGCGGTGCAGGTGGACGCGGCTCTGATGCAGCATGCGCCGAAGCTGCGCGTGATCGGCCGTGCGGGCGTGGGCGTGGACAACATCGATGCCGATGCGGCGACGCGGCGCGGCATTGTGGTGATGAACACGCCGGGCGCGAACGCGGCGGCGGTAGCGGAGCTGACGATCGGCCTGATGCTGGCGCTCGCGCGCAAGCTGCCCGCGGCGAACACGTCAATGCACGCGGGCAGGTGGGAAAAGAAGAACCTGCAAGGCGCGGAGCTGCGCGGCAAAACGCTGGGCATTCTGGGGCTGGGACGCGTCGGCATTGAGGTGGCGCGCCGGGCGCGCGGATTCGGTCTTGAGATTGTCGGCAGCGATCCGTTTGTTTCTGCAGCGGTGGCGCGTGAGAACGGCATCCGCCTGGTGACGAACGAGGAGCTGTTTGCCGAGGCGGACTATCTGACGCTGCACGTGGGCCTGACACCGCAGACCGCCGGGATTATCAACGCGAAGACGCTCGCCACGATGAAGAAGGGCGTGCGGATTATCAACTGCGCGCGCGGCGAGCTGGTAGAAGACGCCGCCCTGGTGGACGGATTGAAAAGTGGCCAGGTGGGCGGCGCGGCCCTCGACGTCTTTACCGTGGAGCCGCCGAAGGACTCGCCCTATGCCGAGCTCGATAACGTGATTCTTACGCCGCACATTGCCGGATCGACGGCCGAGGCGCAAGAGGCAGTGGGCGTGCAGATCGCGATGCAGGTGCGCGAATATCTGAAGCTGGGCGTGGTGCAGAACGCCGTGAACCTGCCATCGCTGACGCATGAGGAGTATGTGCAGCTCGCGCCGTACATCAATCTTGCGGGACGACTGGGATCGTTCCTCGCCTATACGGGTAAGGGCGCGATCGAGTCGATCCATCTGGTATATGGCGGGGCGCTGGCCGACGCCAAGGTCGACCTGATTCGCAATGCGGCGATCGCGGGACTGCTGCGAAGCTCGGAACATGTGAACCGCATCAACGCGGCCGCAGTGGCGCAGGAGCGTGGCATCCGCGTGCATGAGGACAAGGAAGAGACGGC
>JBATYG010000743.1:0-5853 GCA_049673945.1 Occallatibacter sp. | reverse complement strand
GGCTAACGCCAGGGGCGGGGCAACCCCGGCCCGCCGCGGGTCAGTAAGCTGACTGGAGAGGATGGGCTTGTACCCTCTCTCCGGGAATCGGCCTGGAACTTCGGTCATGCCCTGATAGTGCTGCGATCGATCTAAGCACAGGAAATTCAAGTTATACTTGCTCGTAAATCCACAGGAGAGTTATGCGGAGAACTGTTCTCGCGACGCTAGCGGTGGTTTGCGGGGTCTTGTGCGCTGCACCGCTCAATGCGCAGGCTGCGAATCATTCTTTGAAAGTCTTTGTGAACCCCTTAGTGGGATCGAATGCGGATTTGGCCAATATGGTCACTGCGAAGCTTATAAGCCATTTGGTCAAGCATGAGATTTCTGTAGTCGAGTCGGTGGATGATGCCGACGCAGTTCTAAACCTATCTGGCCTGATTCAAACTTCAACCGGAGAATACGGACAAATGCATGTCCGCCTGCAAGCCGGCGTGCGGTTGGTTAGTAAAGACGGGGCAGTATTATGGGCTGATGATGTTAGGAGCAGCAGATACGCTGAAAGCGCCTCATCCAGCTTTGCGGAAAATGTGGCCAAGAACCTGGAAAAAGCGTTGGCCGAAAAGCCTCACGACAAATAGAGTTCCGACAAAGATTTAATCGTTCTTCTTCAGCCGATCGAAGTGCCTAGATTGGGGCTGGCCCATCCTTTCCAGTCAGCACGTAGTGGGTTGCCCTACCCTTTCGCCCGCTTTCGGCGAAAGGTGCGAACTATGGGAACTATTCAAGGTCAACCCGGAGCCCATACGTTCGCGCCGAGCCGCTGTCCATCGTGACTCTATCTCCACAGGACCTTCGACGCCTGTGGCGTGATGAAGTGCAAACACCCCTGGTGCTGATCACGGACTGGCTGGACATTTGCGCACAAGTTTACTCCCACCCTGTAGTTCGCCACGGCGAACGACAAGGGCGGGGCAACCCCAACTCATCACCGCCGCTGCATGCGTGCTTTCCCACGTCCCAGAATCGGGACGTGGGGCACCCATTTTCGTGGAGATTAAGGCTTCGCGAGATGCAGATTCTTCGATTCTCACCCCACCGACGTAGACCTGTCCGTGGGGACCCCGACTCACCAACCCAGGGCTGAAGACAACGCCCAGGGCCCTATTCGCTCAGAATGACATCGATCGGTTGAGGTTCGTGCTTTCCCACCGATGCTGCGCATGGATGAGGCACCTGTGGATCGTGTAGTCTCATCTTTTCAGCCGAGAGATGACCACCGCTGAGGCCCAAGCTCGCTATCCCCTGACGCAGGGCGTGAACCCGTGGCTGGTAACGATCGCGGTGATGCTGCCGACGTTCATGGAGGTTCTGGACACTGCGATTGCGTCGGTGGCGCTGCCGTATATTGCCGGGAGCCTTTCGGCGACGACGTCGGAAGCGACGTGGGTGCTGACGAGCTACCTGGTGGCGAACGCCGTGATTCTGCCGGCGTCGAACTGGTTTGGGCGGCGGTTTGGGCGGAAGCGGTTTCTGCTGATCTGCGTGGTGATTTTCACGGCCGCTTCGTTTTTCTGCGGAGCTGCTCCATCGCTCGGAGTGATTCTGCTGGCGCGCGTGATTCAGGGCGCGGGCGGCGGCGCGCTGCAGCCGATTTCGCAGTCAATTCTGCTCGAGAGCTTTCCACCGGCGAAGCGATCGGCGGCGATGGCTGCGTATGCGCTGGGCATCGTGGTGGCGCCGGTGATCGGACCGACACTGGGCGGATGGCTGACGGACACGTTCAGTTGGCGGTATGCCTTTTACATCAATATCCCCGTGGGCATTCTGGCGGTGGTTCTGATTGCGCGGTTCGTCCACGATCCACCGTATATCAAGAACGCGAAGGTGAGCGCGTTCGACAATCTTGGGTTCGGGCTGCTGATTGTGTGGACTGGATGCCTGCAGATTGTGCTGGACAAGGGCCAGGAGGATGACTGGTTCAGCGCGTCGTGGGTTCGGTGGGCGACGGCCGCGGCGATCATCGGTTTGATCGCGTGGGTGTGGCGATCGTGGACGAACCCGCGCGGTCTTGTGGATCTGCACATTTTGCGGGATCGGAACTTTCGCAACGGATGTTTGCTGATCGCGCTGCTGGGCGTTTGCATCTACGCGACGATCACGATGCTGCCGCTCTACTACCAGGAAGTGATGGGCTACACGGCGTTCTGGGCGGGCATGATTGTGGGGCCGCGCGGCATCGGATCGTTTGCCGGCTCGCTGACGGTGGGCTTGATCGGTGGGCGCTTTGATCCACGCAAGCTGCTGACGCTGGGATTTCTCGGCTTCGGGGTGTGCTCGATGATCTTCGGCAGGGTGAATCTGGATGTGGGGCCCTTCACGCTGCTGCTGCCGATTATTCTGACGGGGTTTGCGCTGAGTTTTGTTTTTGTCCCGCTGACGACGATGACGATGGCGACGTTGCGGCGGGAGGAGATGGGCAACGCGGCGGGCCTGTTCAACATGCTGCGCAATATCGGCGGGTCGATCGGAATTGCGACGGCGGCGACAGCACTGGTGCGTCGCGGAGCACTGCACCAGACGGAGATCGGAGCGCATCTATCGCCGAGCGATCCGGTGCTGCAACAGAGGGTGAGTGCGATCGCAGGATATCTGAATCACGAGTTCGGACCGGCGGCGGCGCATCCGGGCGCGATGGGACTGGTGTATCAGATGATGCTGCGGCAGGCCACGCTGGAGTCGTATGTGGACGTTTTCCGGTGGACGGGGTTTCTCTCGTTTTTCTGCGCGGGCGTGGTGTGGCTGTTCAAGAAGCCGCCGAAGGATGCGGCTCCGCCGCCGGGAGCGCATTAAGGCAGTTCGTAGTTCATAGTTTGCAGTTCATAGTTCATGGTTCGCAGCGGTGCCGGGGATACCGTCGAGCCGCTTACCTCTCACTGCCGGTGTAGACTTGCTTGACTTCCCCCAGAAGGTCGTTCATGAAGACTCAGCGCCGGCTGCCTCCTGTGTGGATGATGGGCCTCACCAATGTCACCTTCGGTATGGTGGCGAGCTTTGCGGTCACCACGGTGCCACAGATTCTTGCGGCTCAAGGCGTTCCAGGCGGTCATATTGCCGCGATTACCGCCGCTATAATCTCTCCGAGCTGCTGGGTCTTTCTCTTTTCGCCCATCCTTGACGTCCGGTTCCGGCGCCGCACTTATGCTCTCGTGCTGGGTTTGCTGGCAGCGAGTGCGACCGCGTTCATCGCGTTCGACCACCACAACCTGCTCATGGTTGAAATCGCCGCTTTCACTGCCGTTGTCGCGGTCACGCTCTACCAGGGCGCTGTGGGTGGCTGGATGGGCAGCCTCATCGAAAGGGAGCAGGACGGCTTGCTCAGTTCCTGGTTTGTGGCGGGCAGCATCGCCGCCGGAGGGATGATGGCCATGGCGGGCGAGCCCATCCTTCTGTACTGGCCGCCTGTGCTGGCATCGGCATTCATGTTTCTGGTTGTCGCGTCGCCCATGGCCTTGTTCTTCTTCGTTCCCGTGCCTCTGCCGGACAAGCTTCTGGCGGCGGAGAGCTTCGGCCGGTTTTGGCGCGAGGTGTTCTCGCTGTTCAAGCGCCGCGAGGTTCTGATCGCAGTGGCTCTATTCGTACTTCCATCGGGATCCTTCTCGCTCACCAACGTGCTTGCCGGTATCGGCGGGGATTACCATGCAAGCGCCAACATGGTCAGCCTTCTTTTAGGCGTGGGGTACATCATCGCCGGCGGCGCGGGCATCACTCTCGTGCCGCTGCTTGCGAAGAGATTCCCGTTGCGGCCAGCCTACCTGGGCATTGGAATCATCGGCGCGCTGTTCACGCTCGGCTTTCCTTTGCTGCCACGTACGCCCTCAAACCTTCGGCTTGGTGTTTACAGGCGAGCTCATCTTCCAGTCGTTGGCGCTCACCGTCGGAACAGGCATCGCCTTTGAGGTCATCGGCCGCGATAATCCGCTGGCCGCTACTACCTTCACCCTGCTCATTTCAGTTATGTCTTTTCCCATTTCCTACATGGGCTTTGTGGACGGCTGGGGCTACGATCGCGGAGGCCTCGCGGGGCGGTTTTGCCGTCGATGCGGGCTTAGGCATAGTGGCCTGCATCCTGCTCGCCGTTGCGTTGCGCCGCTCGCTCTTTGACCTGCGGCCCGAAGTCGAAGCGGCATGACGCCAGACGGAGCGCAGACTTAGCTCGGTTGAAGAGATCAGATGAGGGGAAGGAAGCGGCGCTGGTCTTCGTCGTAGCGCTCGATGCGGCCGGAGAGAATGTCGTAGAACCAGCCATGGACCTGGAGGCGGCCTTCGCCGAGGGCGCGGGCGACGGAGGGCTGCGCGCGCAGGTTGAGGAGCTGAGCGACGACGTTGCCGCGAATGAGGGAAGCAAGCTCTGCCTGTGGGCCATCGGCGGGGTTGATGGGCTGGCGATGGTTGAAGGCTGCCTCGACGTGGCTGAGCCAGCGGGCGGTGTGGGGCAGGCTTTCGATGGGAGTGCGATTCAGCGCGGCCTTCACGGCGCCGCAGTCGGAGTGGCCGCAGAGAATGGCGTGCGGGACTTTGAGGACTTCGACGGCGTACTCGATGGTAGCGGTGGCGCCATCGACATCGTTGCAGGTGACGGGGACGACGTTGCCGATGCTGCGGGAGATGAAGAGGTCGCCGGGGCCAGTGCCGAGGATGAGATCGGGGACGATGCGCGAGTCAGAGCAGGTGATGAAGAGAAACTCAGGCGCCTGTGACTCCGCGAGGAGATGGAACTGGTTCTTTCGGCCGGGAAAGATTTCGTGGTGGAATTTTTTGTGGCCTGCGATTAACCGCTCCATGCAATCTCCCGCGCGTGATTTTCTTTCAAGAACAAGCGTATCGTACGCGGGCCTGCTATTTTGATCGGAGGTTCCACAGAGCGGGAAAGGCGAGGAGACGCCAGACGTGAGAGCAAGAAGAGTTGTGCTGGTCTGTGCAGGGATTGTGGTATGGGCCGTGAGCGCGGTGGCGCAGGCGGTGAACACGCTGGACGCGGGGCTCGGGCAGCGCGTGGACCGGATTGCGACAGAGGTGCTCGCAGAGACGGGGGTTCCGTCGGCTTCAGTGGCGGTGGTGAAGGGCGGAAAGCTGGTGTACGCGAAGGCGTATGGCAAGGCGCGGCTGGAACCGGAGTTGGCCGCGACGGCGAAGATGCGCTACACGATCGGGTCGATTTCAAAGCAGTTCACAGCGGCGGCGATTCTGCTGTTGCAGGAAGAGGGAAAGCTGACGCTGGATGACCCGGTGGGCAAGTATGTTCCGGGGCTGACACGCGGCGATGACGTGACGATCCGGCAGATTTTATCGCATACGTCGGGCTATCAGGACTACTGGCCGGAAGACTACGTGATGACGCCGATGCTGAAGCCGGAGACGACGCAGCAGATTTTAGACACGTGGGCGAAGAAGCCGCTGGATTTTGAGCCGGGCACGCAGTGGCAGTACTCGAACACGAACTATGTGATTGCGGGCGCGATTGTGGAGAAGGTAAGCGGCGAGAAGCTTATGGATTTTCTCGAAGAGCACATCTTTCATCCGCTGGGCATGAAGTCGGTGTGGAACAGCGATGAAGCAAAACTGACGCAGGCGGATGCGACGGCTTACTATCGGCATGCGCTGGGACCGCTGCGGCCGGCGCCGAAGGAGGGGCGCGGCTGGATGTTTGCCGCAGGCGAGCTGGCGATGACGGCGCACGATCTGGCGCTGTGGGACGAAAGCCTGATAGCGCAGACGGTGCTGAAGCCGGAGAGCTACAAGGAGATGTTCACCGAAATAAAGCTGAAGGACGGCAAGGGGACGCAATACGGGCTCGGCGTTGAGGTGATGGAG
>JBATYG010000742.1:0-2026 GCA_049673945.1 Occallatibacter sp. | reverse complement strand
TCTCGGGCGTGATCTTCGGCAGGGGCGCGGGCTTGCCGGCTGCGGCTGCGGCCGGCGTTTGCTGCGCCTGCGCGGCCAGCGTGTAGAGAATGCCGGGGAGCAGAGGGGAAGCGATGCCCACACGACTGCAGGCTGCGAGGAATCCACGACGGTCAAGAGTCATCGGTGCGAAGCCCTTCTCGATCAGAAGTATTCTTTGCACAGGATAGCTGACGCGCGCGCTCAGGTGGTGAGGCGGTTGGCGGAGATGGCAGCGAGAGGCCAGTGCGAAAGCGCGACGCTGCTGGCGCCTTTCACGGCGATTTCAAGATAGGTTTGTCCGGGCTGGATCTTGTAAACGCGACTGGTGAACGCTTCGCGGCCGCCGATGAAGGACTCGATCACCGAGGCGTCGAGCAGAAGACGCAGCAGCGGCCTGGGCCAGGGAGAAGGAGGCAACGGGAAAGTAATGTCGCCACAACGGACCGTCTTGCCGCGCACATCGACCACCAGTTCCCAGATCGGCGCGCCGTTGTTGAGCAGGCGCACGGTGACGGAGCCGGCGGATATGCCAGTGGTGGCGATGAACTCGTGACGCAGCGCGTCGAGCTTGAGCTGGTAGGGCGTGTTCAGGTCCACAGTGACGCGCTGCTCGGGGCCGCTGCGCAGCCGGTCGACTTCGAGAGAGGGCCATATTTCGATCTGACCCTCTTGGCTGGCGTTCAGCTGCCGCGGCAAGGACATGACGCCGGCCCAGCCCGCGGCAGCGTATTCAGCCTCGGGACGGGTTTCGCGAATCCAACCCCAGAGAATGCGACGGCCATCGGGCGTGAGAAAGCTCTTGGGCGCGTAGTAAGCGCCGCGGTCGAGCACTCCATCGATCTTCGACGTAAAGCGATGCGCGCGCGCGTCGTAGTCGCCCGTGGACCAGATGACTTTTCCTTCGGTGGAGTAGAAGAGGCAGGAGCGGCCATCGAGCTGGAAGAAGTCGGGGCACTCCCACATCTCGCCGGTATCGACGGGATTGGCGCCTTGTTTGCCGCTGGGCTTGCCTTCGGCGAGCTTGTGCAGATATTGCCACTCGCGCAGATCGCGGGAGAAGTAAAGCAGGACGCAGCCGCCGACGCCGCGCTCTCCTGAACCGACGCCGAGATACCAGCCGTCGGCTTCCTGCCACGGGCAGGGGTCGCGAAAGCCGGTGACCTGCATGCCGGGAGGCGGCGCGGTGATGACAGGCGCCGCGAGTTTCTTCCAGTGGAGAAGGTCATCATCTTCCGCAGTGGCGAGCATTTGCGTCTCGCGGAGCTTGTTGCTGCCGTCGCGGATGGTGGCCTGGTCGTGCGGAGCATTTTCGACGCCGGTATAGATGAACGTGGGGACGCCGCGAAAGACAACGGCAGATCCGCTGAAGCAGCCCGCGGAGTCACCGCCGGGTGTGGGCGCGAGCGCGATGGGCAGGTGGCGCCAGTGGACCATGTCGCTGCTGATGGCGTGGCCCCAGTGCATGTCGCCCCAAACGGCGGCGTTGGGGTTGAGCTGGTAGAAGAGGTGATAGCTAGCCTTCCACCAGATGGGCCCATTGGGGTCGTTCATCCAGTTGTGCGGCGGCAAGAGATGGCACTCCGGCCGCAATGGATCGTGGGCGATGCCTGGAGCGGCGCCGCTCTGCGCGAGCGCGGGCGTGCCCAGCAGAGATGCGGCCGCACTGCAACTGAGGGCGGCGAGAAAAGCGCGGCGATCGAGAGGGGCAGGCATCAAGGCGGCAGCCGTTTCTATTGTGCAGCAGGTGTCAACTTAAGCGTATACGCATAGGTGCAGGCTGCGCCGGCGGGTAACGTAACCTTGAGCGCGGTGGCGCCCTGCGTCCACGTCACCTTGCCGGTTGAACCGAGCAACTCGATGGTGCCGATGGGGAAGGCACGGCCCTCATGCGCCCAGCCAAGCGATTGGATGGTGGCTTTGCCATCCGCAGGGCAGGCCATGCCGATGACGTAGATGTCGCTGCCCTTCGCCGTGAAGCGAAAATCCTCTGCGGTATAGGGCTTGG
>JBATYG010000741.1:0-4373 GCA_049673945.1 Occallatibacter sp. | reverse complement strand
GTTGCGGCGAATGGCATCGCGGCGCTCGCCATCGACGACGGTGCGCACCTTGTCGCCGACCGCGAGGCTTTCCTTAAGCAGCGCCTTGTGCGCACGGACGCCCTGCACCGGAGCGACACAGCCGGTGATCTCGGCAACCGTGGTGTTGCTGTCCGCCGAGGTGAAGACGCCGGTATCGCCAACCTGGCCGCCCGCATCGGCGTAGAAGCTGGTGTGGTCGAGGACGACCTCAACGCGGTCTCCCGCAGCGGCCGCCAGCACACCCATACCATCCTTCACAATGGCGAGCACTTCGCAATTCGTAGAGACAAGCTGGCGATAGCCCTCGAAGACCGTCTTCGGCAGATCGCGGAAGGCAGGGCTCGCGGTTTTCTGGGCACCGCCTTTCCAGGAAGCGCGCGCGCGGGCCTGCTCTTCGGCACGTGCAGCTTCGAAGCCGAGTTCATCAAACCTCACGCCTGCATCGCGTGCCGCGTCGACCATGAAGTCGAGCGGCAGGCCGAAGGTTTCAGAGAGGTGGAAGGCCGTGGCGCCCGTAAAGTCACTCTGCAGTTCTTCATTGAGTCGCGTAAGGCCGATCTTGAGCACGCGGTCAAACTGCCTCTCTTCTGCCTCAATAACCTTCGCCACGCGGTCGGCAGAGTCGGCGAGCTCAGGATAGGCTTCTTTCATCTGATCGCGGACGGCGTAGACCATCTCGTAAAGGAAGGGCTGCTCCTGCCCGAGCAGGCGCCCGTGGCGGATGCCGCGGCGCAGAATCTTGCGCAGCACGTAACCGCGACCTTCGTTTGAAGGCAGGACGCCGTCGCTAATGAGGAAAGTTGCGGCGCGCGCGTGATCAGCGATGATGCGGAGGCTGGCTGCGACGTCATCCGCTGTCCGGGTTTGCTGCTCAAGGGCAGCGTCGCTGACTCGCCTGCCAGTGAGTTCCTCTGCTCTCTCAATCAGCGGCGTAAACAGGTCCGTCTCAAAATTGCTGATCTTGCCCTGCACCACGGCTGCCACGCGCTCAAGGCCCATGCCGGTGTCGATGGAAGGCCTGGGAAGCGGCGTCAGCTTGTAGCCGGTGGTCTTGCCGTTCTCCACAATGGCCGAGCGATCGAACTGCATGAACACAAGGTTCCAGATCTCGACGTAGCGGGCCTCGTCCTGTCCAAAAGGCTTGTCGACACCAGGTGTCTCGGCAGCTTCGATGCCCATGTCGTAAAAGATCTCGGAGCAAGGGCCGCAGGGGCCGGTTTCGCCCATCTGCCAGAAATTGTCTTTAAGGCCGTACTGAAAGATGCGCTCCCTGGGCACGCCGGTCTCGATCCAGAACTTTTCCGCTTCGTCGTCACGCGGCACGCCGTCCGCGCCTTCAAAGATGGTGACGTAAAGCCGGTTTTTAGACAGCCCAAACCATTCGGGACTGGTGACCAGCTCCCAGGCGAATTTGATTGCATCCTGCTTGAAGTAGTCGCCGAAGGAGAAGTTGCCCAGCATCTCGAAGAAAGTGTGGTGACGGCGCGTGAAGCCAACATTTTCGAGATCGTTGTGCTTGCCGCCGGCGCGAACGCACTTCTGCGACGTCGTGGCGCGCGCGTAATCCCGCTTCTCGGCGCCGAGAAAGAGGTCCTTGAACTGGTTCATGCCCGCGTTGGTAAAGAGCAGCGTCGGGTCGTTGGCAGGCACCAGCGAGGAAGAGTGCACGCGGCGGTGCCCCTTCGACTCAAAAAAGCGCAGAAATAGCTCGCGAATTTCGTTTCCTGTGCGGACTTGCATAACGTATCAGTGTACTTGGCGGCATGGTCAGGCGCATACACCGCTCTTCCCTGTCGCAGCGGATCGGATTCTGCATCTTACCCAGCGTGAGAGGAGGACGGAATGGACAAACTGGCAATTTTTGCTCTGCTTCATGCCAAAAGAGGGAAGGAAAAAGAGGTGGAGCAGTTCCTCAAGTTTGCGCAGCCCCTGGCAGAGCGAGAGACAGGCACCACGACCTGGTACGCGGTGAAGTTCGGGCCGGCCGAGTACGGCATTTTCGACACGTTCAAGGATGAGGCAGGCCGCAATGCGCACCTCACCGGCGAGATTGCGAAAGCTCTCTTCGCCAAGGCGGAAGACCTCTTCGCCGCGCCGCCCGAGGTGGAGAAACTGGAAATTGTCGCGTCCAAGGCGCCCGCGGTCTGAGACGGCCGGCTCAGTTTGATCGTCGATATAAGAGGTGGCGAAAGGAGCCCCCCTCAGTGCGTCTGAGTTGGTTACATCCGGGCTTCCTGTGTCCGGTTTGGATTGTGGCTGCGTTGCTTGTCCTGCCGGTCGGCCTGGCGTGGGGGCAGCGCGGGGGTGGCCCGCCGTGGCAGAAGTATGACATCGCCGTGACGCGCCAGTTGCATATCGGCGGGGCGGAGTTGCAGGTGGAGATTGCAACCGGACACACCGACCTGCCTGGCGACTCGTTGTTTCGGCACGTGCAGGATGCGGCAACCGCGGTCGCCGTCTACTATGATCGCTTCCCGGTGAGCCGAGCCCGCGTGTTGATCATTCCCGTGGAGGGCCGAGGCGGCATCTTTGGGGGAACCACGTGGGGCGGCATGGGCCAGTGGCCAGGGTTCACGCGCATTCACGTTGGTGAGCACACCACGGCTGCCGACCTCGCCGACGACTGGATGATGACCCACGAGCTGGTGCACACGGCCTTTCCTTCCCTGCCTGACGACCAGCACTGGATGGAAGAAGGCCTGGCCACCTACGTTGAGCCAATTGCCCGCGTGCAGGCAGGCGAGCTGCAGGCAAGCGAGATTTGGCATGACATGGTGCGCGACATGCCCAAGGGCGAGCCCGGCCCAGGCGACGAGGGGCTGGACCGCACGCACACGTGGGGCCGCACCTACTGGGGCGGCGCGCTCTTCTGCCTTGTGGCCGACGTCGATATCCGGCGAGAAACCGGCAACAGAAAAGGCCTGCAGGATGCGCTGCGCGCGATTGTCGCCGCGGGCGGCACCATTGACCACGATTGGGAATTGCCGAAGGCGCTTGAGATTGGCGATCGTGCCACAGGCACGCGGGTGCTGACGAGCCTTTACGCCGCGTGGAAGGACTCGCCCTCGCCAGTCGATCTGCCAAAGCTTTGGAATGAGCTCGGCATTCGCGCTGGGGCGGACGGAATTGAGTTTGATGCGAAGGCGCCGCTCGCTCGGGTCCGCGAGGGGATCACGCAACAACCGGCGCACGCCGAAGACGCCGGCTTCCCCGCAATGCGCTGAATCATTCTTCGCCCCCTTCATTCATTCCGGCGTCGGAGAGATTGTCGAGGGCCGCGAGCGACTCGTCCGGCACATCCCACTGGCGCAGGATCTTGTAAATCACCCCGGTGGAGAAGCCCGCGGTGACGAGGCGGCGCATCACGCGCGCCGTCTCTTTCTCGTTTGCCGGCTTGCGAATGCGCTTGCGGTCAAGATGCCGGCGCGCAAGGGCTTCCTCGTTGGTTGAGGCATAGCTGGCGTCGACGACCTTGTTGACGATCTCAGGCGCGACACCCTTCTGAGTGAGGGACTGGCGCACGCGGCGCTGGCCAAGCTTCTCATTCTCCTGGCGCAATCGCGCGTAGGTCTCGGCGAAGGCGGTGTCGTTGAGATAGCCATGCTCCTTGAGGCGCGCGAGCACGCTGCCGATCGCGGCATCGCCCTGCTCGCCGGGCTCAACGCGGGAGCTCATGAGGCGGCGCAACTCGGCCTGGGTGCGCATACGGCGGCCCAGGGCGCTCACGGCATAGGCGTAGAGCTGGGCTTCGTTAAGAAAGGGGCGGGGCTTGCGAGGTTTGGACCCGAAACTCATGTTTATAGGCTGCGCTTCCATACGGCGAAATAGGGCTGATTCGAGAGTGTTTTGTTGAACCCCGGATACATCCATGCCCGCCCGCGGTCGTCCTCCAGTTCAAAGTAGTACTGCAACGGGTGCGGACTTTCGGTATATTCGGCGGGAATTCCTGCCGTAAACGTGCCGTTTGCGCCGCTTGTCTCGACAGTAATCCACCGCTCCGCCTGGTTGACGTGCCGGTAGCACAGACGCACAGCGCGCACCGCAGCCGCACTTTCACCGGAAACAGTAATCGACAGCGCTAGTTTGCGGCCCGGCACAAAGCTCTCCGGCGGTGTGTGCGCGCATTGCGCGACAGTTCGCTGCGGGCGTCCAGTCGCCGCGCGAATGTCGTCAACAATACTGATGCGGGGCCCTTCAAATGCCGGGTTTGCCTGCACTTTCGATTTCATCGCGGCAAGATCGGCATCGATGCCCGGCAGACGGTCGCTCCAGTGCCCGCGCCGCTTCGGAATATTGCCGTACGAAACATCCGCCCGATAGACGCCGGACGCGCGCTCGGCCATTGCCGCCCA
>JBATYG010000740.1:0-1760 GCA_049673945.1 Occallatibacter sp. | reverse complement strand
ACCCTCGGCTTCATCTGCGTTACGCATAGCGCGCCTACTACGCGATTGTCCTTCACCAGCGGGACCGAGATGAAAGCGATCAGCTGCAAGGCTGCCACCTTGGCTCGATCCGCCTCGGGAATCAGCGTCGTGACGCGCACGTCCTCTATCATGCCCGCCTCGCCCTTCTTCGGCGACGAAGCCATCCACCCGAAAACCTCCAGCGGATGCCGACCCGCAAGGCTTCCCTTCCCCGCGCGGGCAAAATCGCGCTCCACGACTGCCTCGCTCAACGTCTCATCGATCTCTGCATAGAACACTCTGTCCGCGCCGAGATGCTCGCAGAGCATCTCGGTCACGGTTCCCTGCACCTCGATCGCATCTGCATGCGGGCGCAGCGCATCGCTCAACTTCAGCAGAAACGCCTTCCGCTCCTCGCTCCTGCGAAGCTCGTTTTCCGCGTTCTTCCGCTCGGTGATGTCATAAAAGACAATGCTCACGACGCGGCTTCCGGGTCCGCCCACCCGGGTCGCACTTATATCCAGCCAGATGCCTAGTTCCTCCACGTGAGCTTCAAAGCGCCCGGACTCTCCGGTTTCTGCAATGCGCGCGTAACGCCGTATGCACGGCAGGCCAATCTGCGGAAGGATCTCCGTAAGCATTCTGCCTGCCGCATTCGTTATTCCGTTCTGCCGTTCCCATACGCTGTTCGTCTCAAGGTAGCGGAGATCGATGGCTTCGCCCGCGTCGTTATAGACGATCTCCACCACTGCGATCGCCTGGTCAATTGCGTTAAACAGCGTTCCGTACTTTTCGTCGCTCGATCGCCGCGCCGCATCCGCGCGTGCGTGCTCCACCGCGGCCCATGTCCGGTCCGCCGTGTCCTGCACCCGGCTCACTTCCGAAGGTGTCCAGATTCGTGGAGTCGCGCTCGTTGCGCACAGCGTGCCAACGAGGTGATCTCCTTTCAGGAGCGGCACCGTAATGAACGACACCACCTCGTTCGCCAGCATCTTTTCTACAAGCTCCTGGGGAACAAACGGCGCCGTGCTTACATCATTCACCACTGTAGGTCTGCCCCGGCGAAACCCTGAGCTTACCCACATGATCTCCTCTAGATCGTGCCGCCCAACCAGGCTCGGGGCATCCGTTCGTACAAACTCACGCGCTACAAGAATCTCCTGCTTTACTTCGTCGACCTCCACATACATCGCGCGGTCGGCGTGCAATTCTTCGCCCAGCAGCGTGCTCGCTGTTCCCTGTATCTCGATCGGATCCAGCAAAAGGCGCAGCGCGTCGCTCAGCCGCAACTGGTAGGCTTTGCTCTCTTCCCGGTCGCGCAACTCGACCTCTGCGCGCTTTCGCTCCGTGATGTCCTCGAAAAGCACATTCACCAGACGGCTGCCGGCGCCCCCAAGCCTCGAAGCAAAAATATCCATCCAGCAGCCAAAATCGCGAGAAAAGCTCTCAAACCGCACCGGCTCACCCGTCTCGGCAACCCGCGCATATTTCTCAATACACGAGTCTTCGAGATTCGGAATCAGCTCCTGCGAAGTCTTTCCGATGTGATCCTTGAAGCCAGTGGCCTTCTCGAAAACTTTGTTCGTCTGCATAAAACGAAGATTGTCCGGTCTCCCCTGCTCGTCGTAAAGCACTTCCAATACCGCGATCGGGTTGTCGATCGAGTCAAACAGCGTCCGATACTTCTCCTCGCTCGCCCGCAATGCCGCTTCCGCTCTCGCGCGCTCCAGCGCGGCCCACGCACGTTCGCCCGTATGCCA
>JBATYG010000739.1:0-2687 GCA_049673945.1 Occallatibacter sp. | reverse complement strand
GGCCCAGGCTTTGTCGGCAAGACGACGAATCAGGGGCTCCAGCTGCGCAAGAGGCAGGTCGGATTCCAGGGTGTCTTCGGCAGAAACTGATTTCGTAGGGCGATCGGGCACGACGGGGCTTTCATCGATGCCACGTGCGAGATCGTAAAGCCGCGCGCCGTGGCGGCCGAAACGATCTTCGAGATCCTTTCTTGTCTGCGCGCGCAATGTGCCGACAGTGCGGATGCCGAGTTGCTGCAGCCTCGCTTCTGTCACCTTGCCGACGCCCGGCAGGCGGGATACAGGCAGCGGGGTGAGAAACGCTTCGATTTCGTGAGGCTGAATCACGAAGACGCCATCGGGCTTGCGCCAGTCCGACGCAATCTTGGCAAGAAATTTGTTGGGCGCCACGCCCGCGGAGGCAGTGAGATTCAATTCCGTGCGAATCTGCTCGCGAATCGTGAGAGCCACGCGCGTTCCGGTGGGCAGGCCGGTCTTGTTTTCGGTTACATCGAGATAAGCCTCGTCGAGTGAAAGAGGTTCGACGAGATCCGTATGCCGCCTGAAGATCTCGCGCACCTGCCGAGAGACGGTTCGGTAACGCGGAAAATCGGGGGGCATAAAGATTGCTTCAGGACACAGGCGCTCCGCCCGCAGGGCAGGCATCGCCGAGCGCACACCGAAGCGCCGCGCCTCGTAAGAAGCTGCGCAGACAACGGAGCGATTTCCGCGCCAGGCGACAACAACAGGCTTCCCGCGCAATGCCGGGTTGTCACGTTGCTCCACGGACGCGTAGAAGGCGTCCATGTCAATGTGCACGATCTTCCGCACCGTCATCCAACCTGCATTTTAGACCCGATGGCGCAGACGGCGCGCAGCAAGAAAGAGGCCGGGATCGACTCCCGGCCTCATCGTTAAATTGCGCTCAGGGTTTAGCTGCAACCGCTGGTTGAACCGCAGCTCATGCAGCGATAGCAACTGCCGTTGCGAACCATGATGGCTCCGCAGGTAGAGCAGCTCGGCGCATCACCCATCTCATACATATCCCGCATTGCGTCGGCGGCATGATAGACGCCACGATCGACGAGCGAGGGACCATGAGAGGCGTCGGAAGATCCGCCAGCCGATGCCTGAATATCCGGCGCGATGCCTCCGCCGGGAGCCGAGGTAGAACCCATGCCCGAGTGCCCTGCTGACTGGCTGAGCTTGCGCGCAACCTCTTCGGCGAGTTTCGTCAACTGGCCCTGCGGCATGCCGCCTTCCTCTTCTGAGTCTGGCAGCAGAGTTGGTGAAGCAGGCAGTTGCGCAGCCTGCGGGGCCAAGCCCGCAAAGAGCGTCAACTGCTCGCCGGAAAGGAAGCGCAGATTGAGCCAGCGGAAGATGTAATCCATCAGGCTCTTTGCGTATCCAATCTGTTCGTTTCCGGTCCAGCCCGAGGGCTCAAAGCGGGTATGCGCAAACTTCTCACAGAGCACGCGTAACGGCACGCCGTGTTGCAGAGCAAGCGAGATTGAAGTTGCGAAGGCGTCCATCAAGCCCGAAACCGTCGAGCCCTCCTTGGCCATCTTGATGAAGATCTCGCCCGGCTGGCCGGTGGGATAAAGGCCGACCGTGATGTAGCCCTCGTGGCCCGCAATCGAAAACTTGTGGGTGACCGAGGCTCGCTCTTCCGGGAGCCGATGCCGAACCGCGCGCGGAGGAGCATTCCGATCCTGCGCAGGCTCGGGCACTGCAGCGAGTGCACTCAGGTTGACGGAAGATCCGGCGATCTGGTCGAGCGACTTCTGGAAGGCGGCTGCAGCGGCGATTACCTGCTTCGCAGTGACTTCAAGCTTTTCGCCGATCCTGGATTCGAGCGCCTTTACATCCGCTTCGCTCACTGCGTGACCTGCGGCGATATTTGCAAGAACGCGGCTGCCCGCCGTATCCAGCGCTGAAGGCTCGTGGCCGGCGTCGAGACTGGTGTTGAGCGGCTGCACGCCCTTTGAGCCGTCGCGGTAGATGGCGACCGCCTTGATTCCCTGCCGCCAGCTTTCGGCGTACGCTTCAGCCACATCTTCAACGCCGGCTTCGTGCGGCAGGTTCACAGTCTTCGAGATGGCGCCGGAAAGGAAGGGCTGCGCGGCCGCCATCATCTTGATGTGGCCCATGTAGTGAATTGAGCGCGTGCCCTTGGCGGGTTTGAAGCTGCAGTCAAAGACGGCCAGGTGCTCAGGCCTGATGCCCGGCGCGCCCTCGATAGTGCCCGTAGCGTCGATGTAGCTCACGATGGCGTTCACTTCATCGCTGCTGTAGCCGAGCTTGAAGAGCGCAGCAGGCACGGTATTGTTGACGATCTTGATCATGCCGCCGCCGACGAGCTTCTTGTACTTCACCAGGGCGAGATCGGGCTCAATACCGGTGGTGTCGCAGTCCATCATGAAACCGATGGTGCCGGTGGGCGCCAGCACCGTGGTCTGCGAGTTGCGGTAGCCGTGCTTTTCGCCGTAGACCAGTGCCGTATCCCAGCATTCGCGGCTTGCCTCGATCAGGGCGTCGAGCTGCGGAACAGAAAAGGGCTCGCCGCTGGTGCGCGATTTGCCGATGTTGTTGACCTCGGCGCGATGCATGCGGATGACATCGAGGAAGGGCTCGCGGTTCACATAGAAGCCGGGGCATGCGCCTCCCTGGCGTTCCACGCTGGCGGTTAACGGCGTAGCCGATGCCAG
>JBATYG010000738.1:0-2799 GCA_049673945.1 Occallatibacter sp. | reverse complement strand
ACTGTTTGATTACCGGAGCGAATCGAGTATCGTCCCGTCATCAACGCAGAGCGGCTTGGCGTACATTGTGTCTCCGGAGCAAAGTTGAATAGCAGCATGCCTTCTTGAGCGAAGCCATCAATGCGTGCCGTGGTTGCGCCTCGCAGAGAACAGCCGTTGTAGGAACTCAGTTCGCCCATCCCCAGGTTGTCAACCAGGAAATAGACGACGTTCGGTCTCTTAATTTCTGCTGACCCCGCCATTTCATTCCCCCGGAACTTACGCCGCGATCCTCGTGGGTGAGGCGAATATTACAAGGACGCTGAGGGGACAACTACTGTCATAAGTGACAGGTGCGTTCTGAACGAGCCCCGGGCGTGAAGGCTGAAGAGATGCTGCCGAAACTGCCCGCAGAATTGAGGTATTTGCCCCAGCTTCATCGGTCGAGATCACTTCTGTATTGCAGCGCTGAGGGATTGCGAGGGATTGCCGCTTCCCAGGAAATTACTATTTCGATAACGGAACCCCGCTGATATTTATCAATTGATAAACCGATGCAGCCGCAGAAGTTGGCCCGTAGCCGAATTTGTCCCGCAGTGTACTACCCCTCCACCCGTTTGACCCTCCTGCTGCGTCTAACTAGACTTGCAGACAGGGTTCCGAGATGCGGTTTTCGTCTTATCGTGCATTTTTGATTGCGGCGCTGCTGTGCTTGCCGCTTGGTTTGTCTGGTGTCTCCGCCGCGGCGCAGGCTCCGGCCGAGAGCAGCTCCTCCGGGATGCCGCAAAGCTCCTCATCCTCGTCCTCCTCCTCCGCTTCCCCCGAGGGGGGATCGCGTGAGAAGGCGCCGGCGCTGGTCGATCCAGCCGGCCCGACCGTTTCGCTCATCAGCTCCGAGCCGGTCTTCATCATGGCGGCGGCGCTCAACGCCTGCGGGTACGACGAAGGCCTGCAGCAGAGCGCACCAATCCGTCAGCGCGTGCGCGACGAGATAAACCAGGCGCTCGCCAAAAGCGAGGAGGCGCGCTCCAGCCGCGACAAGGTCTGTCTCTTTATCGCCCAGCACCGCATGACCGGCACAGAGAAAGACATCTCGCAGTACATCTCTCTGGCACTTTATCTCACGCCGCCACCCGAGCTTGAAACCAGCGCGGAACTTCCCGAGATGCCGCCCGATTCCACCCAGGTCGTGGAAATTGTGCCCGCTTTGCGAGATTTTGTCGCGGCGGTCGACCTTCACGGCATCTGGCTTACCATCCATCACATCTATGACGAGGAAATTGACCGGCTCCACGATCCCATCTCGAAGATGATCGTGAGCACAAATACTTCTCTCAAGATGCCGGCTTCAACCTACAGCGGGCGCAGGTTCGTGGTCGTGATCGAGCCGTTGCTTTCGCCGACGCTTGTGAATGCCCGCATCTACGGCACCGATTATGTGGTGGTTGTCTCGCCGGTCAACGGAACAATCCCCATGAAGGATGTGCAGCACACATACCTGCACTACGTCATCGAGCCCATGCTGTATACCCGCGCCAATGCGATTGACCGGACACAACCGATTCTCAAAGAAGTGCGCGATGCGCCCATGGAGTTCCGTTTCCGCTCGAATACGCTTGCTCTTACTGTCGAGTGCCTGATCAAGGCTATCGAGGCGCGCACCATGGACACCGGAATTCCTGAATACAAAATACCGGCGGGTGTGGAGCGGTCGGCGATGCCACGGTATGAGCACGAGCGCCAGCTGTATCTCGAGAACGTGGATGCGGCCAGGTGGGCAACTGTTCATCACGACATGACCCAGGGCTTCGTGCTGACGCAGTATTTTTATGAGCAGTTGCTTGAATTCGAGAAGGACCCTGCCAGTCTGAAAGACACCATTGGCGAGATGGTCTACTCGATGGACATTGATCAGCAGGTGCATCGCGCGCGCCAGATTGAATTTGATGCGCAGGCAGATGGGGATGTGCTGCAGCGGAGCAAGCCTCGCACGCTGGCCGGGCTCGACCTCGCCGAATCTCGTCTTGCATCCGGCGATCTTGCCACGGCAAGCGCCCTCGCGCGCCAGTCCCTCAGGGTGCAGAGCGATACCATTCAGTCGGTTGCCGATAATGCCCGCGCAAATTTCATTCTCGCGCGCGCGGCAATTATGACTGGCCGTCCCGAAGAGGCGATCGATGACTTCCAGAAGACGATTGCCACCAGCAAGGATCCACGGCTCCTCTCCTGGTCTCACATCTACCTCGGCCGCATGCTCGATCTCGACTGCAAGCGCGACGAGGCTTTGGCAGAATACAAAGAAGCGCTGGCCGCCCGCGACGGAGCGCTGGACACGCGTCTGGCGGCTGAGCGCGGCGTAAAAACCGCTTACGCGGTCCGGGGGCACAGTTGCGAGGCAGATGACGATACCGACGGGAGCGCCCCAGACAAGCCAGGGCCTGACAAGCCAGGGACGGGCAAGCCAGGGCCGGGCGCAACCGGGCAGCAGGCGTCTCCGAAACCACAATAGAGATCGGCGAGGCTCTTCAGGGCGCTGCCAGGCGTCTAATGACAGAGCGGGAGTTCTCCAACGGAAACAGCTGGTCGGATCGGGCAGGGTTTCAAGGATTTTGAAATCGAGGAGCAGGTGGGGACAAGCGTAGCCGAACTGGAATCCGCGCTGGGGCATGTGTTTTCCAACCCTGGGTTGCTGGTCCGTGCGCTGACGCACCGTTCGCTCGCGAAACAGCGAGCTCACGACGACGAGAAGCCGCCGGAGATCGCAGGAGACAACGAGCGGCTTGAGTTTCTCGGCGATGCCGTGCTCGGTCTGGTCGTGGG
>JBATYG010000737.1:0-2693 GCA_049673945.1 Occallatibacter sp. | reverse complement strand
CTTTGAAACCCTCGCTTCCCTTCTCAAAGCAGCCTTGTAACTTACGCTTGGTCTCAGCCTCCAAGTTCATTGATTCAGGAGACGAAGTCCCCCTTGGATTGCTCATCAGAATCGGCCCATCGTGACGCGTTCAATCTCCGGCGCCTGGTGAAACGTCAATCCGCGGTCCGTCTCATCGCCGTTCCACAACCGCGCCGCCTTCCAGTTGCCGTTCACGTAGCTGCCTTCTTCCGCGGTTACGATTTCGCTCCGGATCCACGGCTGCTTTCCCGGTAGATGGAAAACGACGCTCGCGTCCACGCCCGTCACGAGGAACTCATTCGGCCCCGTCTGCGCGATCAACGCCGCGCCGTGCGCATCTTTCGTGCCCGGCGCGCGCCGTCCGTCCTGCTGCGGAAAGCCGAACGCTACCGTGGCCTGCCAGTCGCCGAAGTCCACCTCCTGCGTCGCGCTGCCCGGCTCCTCCACCGCGGTCTTCACCTTCCCCGCAAACTCCAGCGCTGCAATTTCACGCTGCATCGGCCCCACCAGCGCAAAGTTGCGCGCATGCGCCGCCCACGGCTCGTCCCCGAGAATATTCCAGCCGGATTTATCAACGCCGAATGGAGAGAAGCAGAGCGCTCCCTTTCCCAGCGCATAGAAGAAGAACTTTCCGAAACTATCCGAGCGCCCCGTCTCCGGAATCCATAACGCGTTGTCCGCACGTTGATACGCCTGCATGGTTTCGCGGTAGTACGGTGAATCGTCGGTGTAGATGTCCGGCCCGATCATGTCGATCGAGGGTGCCAGCGCGCGCCACACGCCCACCAGCTTCCGCACCGCCCCTCCGCTGGGATAGCCGATTCCAGGCAGATCGATCTGCCGCTGTGGCAGCTCCGCCGCCGGATAGTCGATCCACACGTTGATGTAATACGGAATCGCGAACTCCGCCTTGCCCGCCGCCGCAATCGCGTTGATGTACTTCGCCTGGTAGTAGGCCTGGAACATCTCGTCCGCTTCGCTGCCGAAGACTGCGCTCCAGGTGCCCGGCTGCTTATGCGCCGCCGCCAGCATCGCCGCCGGCACCTGCCCGGCAAACGCGCGGTTGGCTGCCGGCGAGTTGTCGCGCACGCTCCCGATATTGCCCGACTCGTTTTCCACCTGGATCGCGATCACCGTGTGGCGGTCGTTATCGATCTGCTTCAGATGCTGCATCAGCGTGACGAAAGCTTTCTTATCGGCTGCAAGCGTCTCCTCGCCCAGCGGCGACAGCACGTCGATCGGCTCCCCATCCGGCCGGATCACGCGCGGAAAGCGCTTCGTGTCTTCCTTCACCCACGATGGCGCATAATGCATATTGCCGTTCTTCCACGTGCCGAACCACAGCAGAACCACGTGCAGATCATGCTCCCGCGCACCCTGCACCAGGGCATCCACGTTGCCAAAATCGAACTGGCCTTCCTTCGCCTCAAGCTGTTCCCAGTAGACCGGAGCCTCGACCGTGTTCGCGTGCAGCGCCGCCATCGACGCCCACACCTGCGGCAGTTCGCTCGGCCATCCACTTGAATTGTGAATCTGTCCGCCGAGAACCAGGAACGGGTGCCCGTCCACCATCAGTGCAAACCGCCCATCCTGCTTGACCAGCTCAGGAGCCGGCGTCTGGCAGCGCGCCTCGGTCCCATACCACGGCAGCGCCAACGCAAGAGCCAACGAAAAATACTTCAGCCAATTGCGGAAACCAGACAGACCCATCATCCCCCACCCCGTTTGAAATGAAATCGTATACATTTTGGGTTGTAAGCGACTTTACCGCACCGATTCCCTGCCATGTCAACCGAATCTTCACCGGATTCTTCCGCAAGCGCTCTTATTTGCACCGGCATTCGACTCGCTGCCCAGCTCCGCGGCCCAGTTCCGCAGCACGGAACCCCTCACCCAGCGCCGGCCTCGCCCGCGTCTTAGCGCGCATCCGATACTTGCCGGCCAACCTCTTCGACCGTCTTTGCCTCATTCCCGAAGGCCCCAATCCATTGCACCTCGGGCTCGCGCCGGAACCAGGTCAACTGCCGCTTGGCGTAGTTGCGATGGCCCTGCTGGGCCGCGGTGATCGCATCTCTTTCCGCGAGAGAACCATCGATAACAGCAAGTCCCTGCCGGTAGCCCAGCGAATCCAGCGTTTTCACCCGGCCATAGCGCGCGAGCAGCCCGCGCGTCTCCTCAACCAGCCCCGCCTCGAACATCTCCGCGCAGCGCTGGTTCAGCCGTTCATACAAAGCCGTGCGCGGCGGATTCAGCCCGATCCGCAGCAGCCCGAAACCCGTCAGCGGCGCATTCACCGTCTCCGGGGACACCATCACTTCGCTCATCGGCCGCCGCGCCGCCAGGCACACTTCAATTGCACGGATCACCTTCGCCGTATCGTTCGCATGTACTGTTGCCGCACGCGCGCGATCGAGCCGCACCAGCACCCGATGCAGCCACGCCGCGCCGCGCTTCTGCGCGCTCGTCCGCAGCCGCGCGCGCAAATCCTCGTGCCGCGCCGGTCCCGCAAACAACCCCTCCGTCAAGGCGCGCAGATAAAGGCCCGTTCCGCCTGTCACAATCGGCAACCGGCCTCGCGCGGCAATTTCCCTAAGCGCGACGCGCGCCCGCCTGCTGTATGCGCCCGCGGTGAATGCCTCATCCGGGTCAGCCACGTCGATCAGGTGATGCGG
>JBATYG010000736.1:0-6628 GCA_049673945.1 Occallatibacter sp. | reverse complement strand
GGGCTCGCCACCCTGTACTGGCCCTTCATCTGCTTTACCATCAGCTCCGAGTCCGAAATGACCCGCAGCCTCGCTACCCCGTTCGATCCCGCCCACTTCAGCACTGCCAGCAGGCCTGCATATTCGGCATAGTTGTTGGTCTGCCTGCCCAGGTAGTCGCTCAGTTGCGCCGCCACGCTTCCCTCTGGGTCCTCGATCACCGCTCCGAACCCAGACGGCCCCGGGTTCCCCCGCGATCCCCCGTCGCAGTGCGCCACAAACCAGCCTTCGTCTTTCGCCGCCGGCTCCGTGCCTTCAAAGAGAGTTCTATTCATCCTGCTATCCAGTCTACGGCCCGCCAAGCGAGTTGCCGCCTTTACCACCCGAAAGCGTTTTCACAGCGCGCTCAGCCCGCTCACAAACCCCTTCCCCGCCCGTCTATCTCACTGCGGATACTCCACGGAGACGGGAGCACTCGTAATGGCATCAGAAGCTGCCTCCTCGGCCGCGGAGCCGGTTCCCTTGGCTTGGCAGGCCGGCAGGAGGATACAATCCTTCGCAGGCATGGCCACGAGGGCAATGGACGGACCTGACCGGGCGCACGAGCGCATGCAGGCCCGCGCCCCCGAGATGGAATTAATTCGCGAGGCGCAGGCAGGATCGCGCGTCGCCTTTGACGCCCTTGTGCGGCAGTATGAGCAGCAGGTGTTACGCCTCGCGCTTCACCTGACAGGCTCAGAGCACGATGCCGAAGACATTTATCAGGAAGCCTTCCTGAAGGCCTTCCGCTATATCGGGAACTTCCGGTTCGAGTGTTCGTTCTACACCTGGATTTACCGGATTGTGACCAACCTTTGCCTTGATCAGCTTCGCCGCCGCAAGACCCGCCGCGAAGACCAGGCCGTACTGGTCGACCAGTCCGGAGACGAGATTGACCTGCTCGCCTCGGTATCGGATAACCGGTCGTTTTCAAACCCCGACCGCGAGCTCGATCGCAAGGTCCTGGGTGAACGCATACAAGCCGCACTGGGCAAGCTTACCCCGCGCGAGCGCATGGTTTTTGAACTGAAGCATTACCAGGGGCTCCGCCTGCGCACCATCGGAGAGATGTTGAACACCACCGAAGAAACCGCCAAAAATACGCTCTTCAGGGCGACCAAGAAGTTAAGAACACAACTGGCGGGACTTCGGTAAGAGCAGAGGCGCCGGTTGTTGCGGTGGCTTCTGTTCAGAATCACCTTTTGGGGCTGGAAGGACGTACCGATGAACTGCGAACTCGCACACGAACGCATCATGCTGGCCGCCTATGGGGAGCTCCCCGACGATCAGATTCACGAGCTCGATCGACACCTCACTACCTGTGTAGACTGTCGTGGAGAGCGAGAGCAGCTCTGGGCGCTCCGCACACTCGCTGCCCTTCATCCCGTCGTCGAGCCTTCCGCCAATTTCGTCGCACGCTCCCGCATCCGGCTTGAAGAAGCTCTCGACGCAATCCCACCCAAGCGCTGGTTTCAGCATCTCGGCGAGCGCGTCGTCAACAACTTTGCGCGTATGCAGTCCGCCCCTGTGGCCGCCGGTTTGCTTCTCGCGGCCGGCATCGGCGCCGGCAGTCTAGGCGGATACGAATTCGCCCTTGCTCACGCTGCACCCGCGGCCGCAGCCGCCCCCGAGGCCGCTCTCAAGACCGCGTCCCCGTCGCCCGCCCGGATCGCTCCTGGCAGTGTCGCCAGCATCTCCAGCATCGTGCAGGAGCCAGACAGCAAGATGGTCGAAGTCCGCTACAGCCAGGTCGTTCCGCGCAGCATGCAGGGTTCGCTCGACGACCCAGCCATTCGCCAGCTGCTGATGATGGCCTCTGAAGACACTGCCTCCACGCCCATTCGTGACGACTCCGTTGGTCTGCTTGCCGCCGAGTGCCGCGCCGGCCATAGCTGCAACCCCGCCGGCATTCGCGACGCGCTCATGGTTGCGCTCCGCTATGACAAAAATGCCGGCGTGCGCGAGAAAGCCCTGCAGGGCCTCGAGCCTTATGTGGCAGAAGACATGCGCGTTCGCGACGCTGTGCTCGAAGCGCTGCTCAATGACAGCGATCCGCGCATTCGCACCCAGGCCATCAACATACTCGAGCCGGTCGAAGCCGACACCACCGTACGCCAGGTGCTTTCAACCGTGGCAACTTCCGATCAAAGTCCCCAGATTCGGCTCGTCTCACGGCAGGTGTTGAGCCGCGTTCCGGAGTTCCAATAAGATGAGGGCGTACCTCGATCCATCCAGGCCCTGACTACCCTTCAGGTCATCGCACCGTCCATAGAGTGTGAGGCCTGAATGAAGAAATACCGGGAGAAACAATGAAACACTTTTTGAGGCCTTCTAACATATTGGTTTTTAAAATCGGTGCCACCGCCCTGCTCACCGCCAGCGCCGTTCTTCTTCCCTTCGGGGCCGCGGCACAGCTCTCGGGCTTGGCGCGCATCCTCGAAGGGCCGAGCCGCCTTCTGCACTCCAGCACCCCCGGTTACATGGGCGTCCTCGTCGGCGATGTCGACTCCGATTCCGCAACCCGGCTCAAGCTCAAGGATTCCCATGGCGCCATCATCACGCTCATCGATCACGATGCACCCGCCGCGCAGGCCGGTCTCCGCGTTAATGACGTGGTCCTTCAAGTGAACAGCCAGGCTGTCTACAATGCCGAGATATTCGGCCGTATGCTTCGCGAAATTCCCGCCGGCCGCACTGTCACCCTGCTCATCAGCCGCGATGGCAGCACCCAGACCATCGACGTCGCGCTTTGCGACCGCAAGAAGATGGAGCATGATGTGTGGAACCGTCTCGACCAGGGTGGCGCAGACTCAGGTTCGCCCGCACCCAGCATGGCCATCCTCGGCGGCAGCGGCGGCGCTGATGTGCCGTCCAGCGCTGGCTTCCATCTGCCGCTCTTCGGCAGTGCGCTCAACGTCGGCGCCCTCGTCGAGCCGCTTACCTCGCAGATGGCCGACTATCTCGGCGTCCAGAGTGGCCTGATGATCAAGCAGGTTTCGCGCAAGAGCGAAGCAGACGCTGCCGGCCTCAAGGCCTTCGACGTGATCCTCAAGATCAACGGCGAAGGCATCGCCACCACCGCCGACTGGGACCGCGCGCTGCGCGCCAACCAGAACAGGCCGGTCGCCGTTATTATTCTCCGCGACCGCAGGCAGCAGACCGTCACCTTGCAGGTCGACTCGAAGCACCGCCGCTCCGCCCTGGAGCGGCCCGCGCCGCCGGACCACGAAACTTCACTCTAGAACCGGCCTCATCAATGGCTTGTGAAGAGTGCGGGCTTCGGGCCCGGAGGGAGCTTTTTCGCGATGCTTCAATAAGCACGAAAATGGGTTCCCATCCATGCTTCGCATGGATGGGAAGGCCTACTTCATCGAGTCCAGCCAGCAGCTTGGCGTCGACTTCGAGATCGCGATCTCGTCTTCGTTCATATCCACACCGGCATCGGCAAAGAGCGGCGTGCTGAGATAGCGCTCGCCCGTATCGGGCAGCATGCACAGAATGGTTGATCCCTTTGGCGCCTTCGCCGCGACCTTCAACGCTGCGGCAAATGTTGCCCCCGAACTGATCCCGCAGAAGATTCCTTCCTTCTGCGCCAGCTCTTTGCTCCGGCGCATCGCCTCCGGTCCCTCGATCCGGAGAATCTCACTGATCTTCCCGGCAGCAACAGCGTCCCCCGTCAGCTTCGCGATAAAATCCGGGCTCCAGCCCTGTATCGGGTGGGGTTTCCACGACGGATGGCCTGCCGCCGCCGAGCCGTCCGGGTTGCGCTTCTGTTCGACTCCGCTCGAAAGCAAGGGCGCATCCTCCGGCTCGCACACCACAATCTTCGTCTCCGGCCGCTCCTTGGCCAGCACCCGCGCCACGCCCTTCAGCGTGCCGCCTGTGCCGAAACCGGTCACCCAGTAATCGAGCTTCTCGCCTTCAAAGTCGCGCAGAATCTCCTGCGCCGTCGTTCGCGAGTGAAAATCGGCATTTGCTTCGTTTTCAAACTGCCTCGTGTAGAACCACCCATGCTTTTCCGCCAGCTCGATTGTCTTCTCCAAAGCGCCTATCGCCCGCGCTGCGGGGGGCGTCAGCACCACCTTCGCTCCGAGGAACCGCATCAGCCTTCGCCGCTCGATGCTGAAGCTCTCCGGCATGACCACCACCAGCGGATATCCTTTCTGCGCGCACACCATCGCGAGGCCGATGCCGGTGTTGCCGCTGGTGATCTCCACTACCGTCTGTCCTGGCTTCAGCTTGCCTGTCTTCTCCCCATCTTCAATGACGCCCAGCGCCAACCGATCCTTCACCGAACCCAGCGGATTGAAGGCTTCCACCTTTACGTACAGATTCACGTCGGGCGGAGCAAGCCGGTTGATCTTCACAACAGGCGTGTTGCCCACCGTCTCAAGAATGTTCCCAAATTTCCGTTTCACGAGTCATCCTCCAGATTCAAGCAATTCTACATGCAACTCTTTGCGATTGTTGCCCGCTTTTCCGTTCCCTTTGGCACAGCACCCCTCCGGACCGCACTGCTCATCACGTGGTCCTCCGAGATCTGCCGCTTCGTTTCACTTCCGCATCCAACGGTTGCAGGAGCTTGCTCAATGCGACCCGGCATCACGGTTTTTGCTGGTCTCCTTCTCATCCCGGCCTCTCGGGTTGCCCTGCCTCAGTCTCCCGGGGACCTCGTATCCCAGGTCGTTCGTACCGAGCTAGCTGCCGACAACGCAGATCACTCCCACTGGCTCTACTACGATGTCGATGGCAAGCCCACAGGCACCGTCCGCCAATGGGTTGCCGAAACCGGAGACGGATCCATCCATCGCATCCTTTTCAGCAATGGTCAGATCACGACGACCGCCACGCAGCACAATTCCATGGACACTTTCATCCACGACTCCCAGGCCCAGGAAAAGCAGCGCAAATCCGGCCAGGCGGATGACAAGCAGTCGGCAGAACTACTGCGCCTGCTTCCCAACGCCTTCAACTGGACCATCGTCTCCCGCGACAACAGCACCACTCTACTTCACTTCGCGCCTGACGACGCCTTTAAGCCGCCCACCTGGGCCTCGCGCGTCTTCGCTGCCATGGCAGGCGACATGCGTGTGGACAATGCGCAGCACCGCATCGTCAGCCTCCGGGGCCAGCTCACCCGCGAGGTCAAGTTCTGCGGCGGGCTCTGCGGCGCCATCCACTCAGGTGGCACCTTCAACGTGGAGCGCCGCCAGATCGGGCCCTCCATCTGGCAGATCACTGAAACACACGTCCACATCAACGGCACGATCCTCTTCTTCAAAAGCATCTCGGAGCAGGAAGACGACGTGAAGACTCGGTTTCACCAGATCCCCACCGACACCACCCTCGAGCAGGCAGAGTCCATGCTGATGCAGCAGAACTCCGACCCCAGCCAGGCCCCAACCGTCCACGCCTCCACCCTCCCGCACCACACCGCGCCCGGCTTCTGAGTGCCGGTTCCTGATGCAATCCGCTCGGCCAGTTCATTGCCGCCCGCCCTGCGCGCTGTGCGCATCGACCCCATCACCGCGATCCGCTGCGAGTAGCCTCTACTTCACGCCCTTGTTCGCATCCCAGACCCCCTGCAGCTTGCGGACATACACAATCTGCCCCACATGGTAGGCATTGTGTGCGCCCACATGCGCCACCAGCGAAGCATTCTCCTCGAGCTTTTGATCGTCGGCGTTGGTCACAGCCCCTTCCCAGTCGGCCATCACCTCGTTCAGCTTCTTCACCAGGTCGTCCCACTGCTCAGGCGTGAAATCGTTAAAGGTTTCGTCGTTGTTCCCATTGAACGCCGGCGGCTTCTCGCCCTTGAACCGCGCCAGCGCCTGCGTATCCCAGAACCACAGGTGATGCGCCAGTTGACCTACCGAGTGGTTCCCTTTCCCCGGCGACCACCTCGCCTGCTCTGCCGTCAACCCGGCCACGGCGACAGATGCCGGCGCATACCAGTCCTCGGCATTATGCGACTGGCGGAGCTGCTCCAGCAGCACGCCGCGCAGCGTTGTCGGTGGTTTCTTCGCGTTGTCCTGGGCAGCAACAGCAAGGGGTAAAGCAACCAGCAGTAGAAAAGCAACTTTCCGCATCACGTGTACCTCGCTCACGGCAATCAAATGCCGCAGCAGTATACGGCAATGTCCGTGCTCTGATCTGCGCGAAAGATGCCGGCAGGCCCGCTACCCTTCCACAACGGTCTCAGTCCCTCGAAAGAGCGCCTTCAGCGCCTTCCACACCAGGCGCATCACAACCGCAATCGCCACCAGCAGCGCTACCACGATGCCCGCGGCAACATACGGCTGCTTCGTTGCCAGCCATGTCAGAAACACCGCCGCCGCATCCTCACCCATGCTCAGCGCCATATTCGAAACCGGCTCGGGCGACGGTGTCACCGCGGCACGCGCCGCCGTCTTGCCTCCATGAGCCGCCAGCGCAATCGCCGCACCCGCCGTCGCCGCCAGCAGTTGCTCCCAGGGAGACATCTGCGCCGTGGCCCGCCAGGCCAGCAGCGCCGCCACCGGCACGCGGATAAACGTGTGCAGCGCGTTCCATACCAGATCGAAGCCAGGAATCTTATCGGCGATAAACTCAAGGCCAAACAGCGCCGCGC
>JBATYG010000735.1:0-2559 GCA_049673945.1 Occallatibacter sp. | reverse complement strand
GAAACAGAATAATGCAGGCCAACACCAAGCCAATCAGGATCGCATCTCGAACACTGCGTATGCTCTCGCGAACCAGTTCGGACTGATCGTAATAAGGCTGCAGTTCTACACCGGCCGGCAGGTTCTTTTTGAGCAGTTCCACCTGGGCCGAAACAGCATCAGCCACTGCGACCGTGTTGCTCGCCGGCTGCCGTGTCACGTTGATGAGAACGGCTGGTTTGCCCTCCGCCGTGACAGTGGTAAACACTGGCAGCACACCGGGCTGGACCTCTGCTACATCGGAGACTCGAACCGCCGTGCCGGCGGCCGTTGTCTTAACGACCAGCCGGCCCAGATCAGCTGCGTCATGCGCCTGGGCGCCAACGAGGGCAAGCACCAGTTGGTGGTTCGATTCATAGAGACCGGGCGAGTCGATGATGTTCGACGCCTGCACCGCGTTGGTCAGATCAAGTATGGTTACGCCCGCTGTCTGCATGCGCGCCATGTTCGGAACGATGTGAAACTCAGGGACCTTGCCTCCCTGGACGGTGACCGTGCTGACTCCCTCCACGCGGTTGATGGGTGGCTTCAACTGATACGTCGCCAGTTCCCAGAGCTGCGTTTGAGTGAGCCTATCTGAGGTAAGGCTGTAGCCAAGGATCGGGAACGTGGCAAAGGTCAGGCGATTGGTGGTGATCGCTGCTGTAGCCGGCAACGTCTGACGCGCCTTGCTCAGCGCTGCATCGACGAGTTGCAGCGTGCGGAACATATCCACATCCCAGTTGAAGAAGAGACTGACCTCAGCGGAGCCGCGGCTTGTTGTTGAGCGCACGGTGGTCAGTCCGGGTACGGAATTCACCGCGTCTTCAATGGGCGTGGTCACCGTAACCTGCATCTGATTGACGGGCATGACCCCGTTGTCAACGCCAATGACGATGCGCGGGAAGTTCGTCTCCGGAAAGACCGAGATTGGAACTTTGCGGTAAGCATACGCGCCTGCAATGGAAAGAACGATCAGAAAGAAAAGGATTGGCCCACGGAAGCGTACGAGCCAATGCGGATTCTTCTCCGGGACGGAGGGCTGCTCTGTCAATTGTCCTCTCCCCCGGCGTTCTGCTTGCCGACCGTGACTCTGGTGCCATCGCTTAGTCCATAGGCACCCTTGGTGACAACGGTTTCAGATCCGTTGAGTCCCTGCGTCACCTGCACATTTGTGCCGTCGTTGATGCCGACCTGCACGCTGACCCTATGAGCGGTGCCATCAGAGTTCACGATCATTACAGACTTCGTTCCATCCTCTGCGGTGAGAATCGAATCGAGCGGAATCGTGACCGCATTGGGAACACTTCTTCCTGCGATCGAAACCTGGACCGGTGTCCCTGCCTTGTATTTGCCGGCCTTGTTGTCGATCTTCACCCAGACCTCCACAGTGGTGCTGCCGGGATCGAGCGCCGGGCTGATCAGGGTGACGCTGCCTGGTACCGGGTCATCTACGCCTGGGATCGAGACCGAGGCCCGATCTCCGAGCGTGAGGCGCTGCGCAATAATCTGCGAAAGGTGGACTTTGGCGAGAAGCGATGAAGTGTCCATCACCGTAATGAGTGCCGTGCCGGGCGTCGCAGTCTCGCCCGCGAAGAGTGGCCTGTCGGTCACGACACCTGAGATCGGACTGTGAATTTCCGCGTATGAAGCTTGCGCCGCGGCCGCCTCATATTTTCCCCTTGCCGACGAGAGTTGCCCCTGTGCAAGCCGCAACGAGGCGTCTCGGCCGATGCGCTTCTGCGCATCCAGATGATTCTGCGCAGTGTTGTAGGCTGCCTGCGCCTGAGCCAGCGCAGCGACGGCAGTGTCGTAATCACGCCCCGCGATTGCTCCCTGATCGAGCAGCTTCTTGCGCGATCCCACAATCTCTTCCTGCAGTCGGAGCTGTGCCGCTGCCTGTTCTGCGTCGAATTCGGCCTTCGCAAAGTCTTCGGGAACCTGCGCTTTGGTTGCCATGTTGTAGGCGGCTTCAGCGGCAGTGAGCTGACCCTTGTTATCAAGTGCCTGTGCCGTAAGATCGCGATCTTCAAGAACAGCGAGTAACTGTCCCTTCTTGACCTTCGAGCCGCGCTGCACGTAAAAGGTGCGCACCGGCGCAGTGATCTTGGGCGAAATCGCCGCTTGCGCAAGCGGAGAGAGCGTTGCATCTGCGATGATCTGCTCCGAAATTGTGCCTGTCTCGGGATGTTCAGCTTCAACGTTGACCACCGGCTGAGGCGTGCCCTCCGAGGACCCCCTGCATCCCTCGAAGCCCATTGTGCAAGCAAGCGCGAGCGCGAGGACAGCGCTTTGGCGAACAATCAGGCGTAGTGCAAATCGACTTGTCATGAGTCAGAGGCTTCCTGTAAGAAGTTGCAGTGCGGCAAGCGCGCTTTGGTAGCGAACGCGACCATCGGCCAGGAACGTTCTCGCTGCGAGATAGGAGTCTTGCGCGTCCACCACTTCAAGAACGGTGGACTCGCCGGCTGCATAGCGCATCTTCGTCAGGCTCAGACTCTCTTCCGCCGTGTCCACACTCTGCTCGAGCAGATCAAGCTG
>JBATYG010000734.1:0-2367 GCA_049673945.1 Occallatibacter sp. | reverse complement strand
GATTTTATAAGGAGCCGAAAGGTCGGGCCGCCCAGAACGAGAGAGAAATCGTGCGGCAAATCGGGCTTCGAGTCGGGCTTCGAGCTCTCGGGCGTTTGCGCCATTCAGAAACCTCCTGCCGCCGAATCAGTCCCGGTATCGCTAATCCCGATATCGAGCGTGCAATTGCCAGCTATCTCGTTTCTTCGTTGCCGGTTTAAAAGTGGATCGCTCCCTGGATTTGCACGGAGTAGCCCTCGTAGGTCGAGCGATTCGCGAATTCGTCGAAGTACTTGATGCCCAGGCTTGCCTTTTGTTTAGGGAATGCCGCGATCACTGCGAAGCCGAGGGCGTTGATTGCGTAACGCGCTGCAGACTCGGCCGGCGTGATGAGCGGTCCTGTTTTAGAAGTGACCTGCCGGGCCTGATATCCCGCGAGGCCGAAATGAAGCCTGCGACTTGTGTGCGGCAACGGCGTCAACAACGAGTAATCAAGGTCAAATGTGTCGCCGGGATGTGTTCCGGTGCCTTCCTGCGTGGTGTGGAACTCGTACATTTCGAAGACGGACAAAGACAGCCGCCTGGTTTGGGTCAGATAAAAAGTCTGGCCAGAGGACAGGGCGTGCGTCCAGTAGCCGGAGCCGACGTTATCAGTGCCTCCTGCGACGAAGCGGCCGGTTGGAGCCAGGAATCCGTAGATGGCGCGCACTGCGAAGCGGTCGCTGCTCCAGCCGAGGATGAGGGGCATGTAGTAGGAGTCCGCGAATCCGGCGCCTCCACTGATATCGCCCTGCAGGTTGCTGGTGAGATCGTTCTTTGCGAAGGGAAGCGTCGCTGTTGCCGAGTAGCGTGCATTCAAGAGGGGCTTGCGCGTGCTGACCCAGATCAGAGAGTTCATGTCCATGGCCACGTAGTTCTGCCCGGTGACAGGAAGCGTGTTGCCTTTCTCGTCTTTGGCTTCGTTGCGCGAGTAGTAGAGGAACTGGTTGGAGTACGAAAAGCCGGGCTCGGGCGTGAAGCCGGAGTTGATTGCGCTCATTCCGAGGGGGTAGACGCCTCTGTTCTGCGACTGCGCGTGATGCGCAGCGACGAGCATACAGACCAGGGTAAGAATCCACCATCGATCACCGCCGCTTCCCTCTTTGCGTTGGATCATTTGATTGCAAGGTTCTTCCAGAATTGCTCCAGACTCTTGTCGCCGCCGAAGAGAGTCGTGAAGATGGTTGAGTCTGCCAACAGGATGTCGCCTGCGCGTTCTCCAGATGGCGGCATCCACAGGAAGCAATTGAACTCCTTGTTGCCTGCCTGTGTGAACGGATGCGGGCGCGAGAGATCGATGGGTTGCGTTGCGAGAAGACGAATGGACTTTGCGTCGTCGGTGGTGAGCGCGTAGTGGGGGAGATGCGGGTGAAAGTTGAACGTAGGCACGTCGTCGAGCCAATGGCGCGCGTCCAGGTCTCTGGCTGCGTTCAATGGTGCGACATGCGTAGTTCCCTGAACGACGGCAGGGCGAAGGCCGTAGCGATTTTCGACAGGAACGCCGAGGCCTTTCATGACGGAACGCGTGTACTTGCCGAAGCGCTGCTGACGGGGAACGAGAGGATCTCCATGATGGGCGTATTCCATCGCACGTTCTTTCAGGTCGGTTGAAAGGCCGACGTCATGGTGTGGGCCGATGATGAGGCAGGTGCCTTCGCGCTTGAGGAAGTCGCGCATGGATTCGATTTCTTCCGGCGAGGCCTCCTGCTCGGTGACCATGTGATCGAGACCGAAGATCATCATCGTGTCGGTGTCATCGAGCACGCGCTCGTCGATGGGCAATCGCTGGCCGGCCTGATCGATGCGCTGGAAGACGGCGACGGGCTGCGTTGTGACCTCTGCGACGAGCTGCTGGAACCTGAGCGTGGAGAGGTGAAACAACTCGAGCGTGCCGGCGATGCCTTGCAGGAACATTTTTTCCGAATACTCGATTGACTCGTAGTTGGGCCACGTGACGCGGCGAACCTCGGTCATTGTGGAGAACCTGTTGTCCATTTCGGTGAGGTCACGATTGGATTCCCACGGATAGCTCCAGGTCCAGTAGATGCTGAAGCGGCGTTTTCCCGGCGCCGCCTTTCTGGGAATGTGATCCTGGTTGTAGGTCCGCGGCGCACTTCAGTCATCGTCGAGAACCGGTTGTCCATTTCGGTGAGGTCGCGATTGGATTCCCACGGGTAGCTCCAGGTCCAGTAGATGCTGAAGCGGCGTTTTCCCGGCGCCGCTCTTCTGGGAATGTGATCCTGGTTGTAGGTCCGAGGCGCACCTTTTGACTGGCTCATCTCAGCATTCCTTCTTTTCACCTCTTCGAGGACATGCTAGTTCCCACCCGACAGCGTGGTGAGGTAGTTG
>JBATYG010000733.1:0-7010 GCA_049673945.1 Occallatibacter sp. | reverse complement strand
ACGTCTCGAACCCCGACGCGCTCATCCAGAAGGCGAAGAGCATTCGCAAGATGGATGGCACGGATCTGGCGAAGGTGGTCTCCACCAAAGCCATCTACAGCTTCGACGCGAGCGACAGCCGCAACCAGAGTGGCGATCCGCTGCTGCCTGCCGATTCCGGCGATGCTGGGCGCAGGCTTCTGCATGTTGTCGCCTATGACTTCGGCATCAAGCAAAACATTCTGCGCATGCTCACGCGCGAAGGGACTAGAGTCACGGTGGTTCCTGCGCAGACAACGGCCGATGAAGTGCTCGCGCTGAAGCCCGATGGCGTCTTTCTGTCCAACGGGCCGGGTGACCCGGAGCCGGTGGATTATGCCGTGAAAGCGATCGGCGGCATGATGGGCCGCGTGCCCGTCTTCGGCATCTGCCTCGGGCACCAGCTCTGCGGGCTGGCGCTGGGCGGCCGAACCTACAAGCTCAAGTTCGGTCACCACGGCGGCAACCACCCCGTACGCAACAATCTTACCGGCAAGGTTGAGATCACGGCACACAACCATAATTTCGCCGTCGATCCCGATTCGATCAACGCCAACGAGGTCGAGCTAACCCACGTCGACCTGAACGACCAGACCCTCGAAGGCCTCCGCCACAAGACGCTCCCACTCTTCAGCGTGCAATATCATCCGGAGGCTGCCCCCGGGCCTCACGACTCGCACTATCTCTTTCGTGACTTCCGCAAGCTGATGGAGGAGTGGAAAGGATGACGTTGCGTCGAGCATCGAGATTTTGCCATGCAGCGGGGCCGAGGCTCCGCTGTTTTTTGAGCTGTGCACTGCTGATGGCTCTTTTTGGTGCGACAGTAGGCAGCGCGGCGCGCACGCAACTTGAAAGCGACGGGCCGATCCGCCTCACCTCGGTAGAGGGAGTTGTTGTCGACACCTTCGGCAAACCGGCTGCCAACGTCAACGTCACGCTCTCGCGGGATAACAAGGTGCTGCTGAGCACGCACACCGATCAAAAGGGAGCCTTCGAAGTTGACCATGCTTCGGGAGAGTATCTGTTTCGGGTCGAGCGCTCGGCGAATGCGCCCGCGGCTCACCAGATTGCGGTGCATCTCGAACTCGTCACGCTTGTTCAACGCAAAAAGCTCTACGTGATTCTTGGGCCCGGCGCGTGCATGGACGCATGCTCGTCCATCTTTACCACTAAGCAGGAATTCGACAAGGCGCTTCGCAAACTGAACAGACACTGAATCAGGACATATCACGAAATGCCACGCAGAAATGACATTCAGAAGATCCTCGTGATCGGCTCGGGGCCGATTGTGATCGGCCAGTCGGCGGAGTTTGACTACTCCGGCACGCAGGCCTGCAAGGCTCTCAAGCAGGAGGGCTATGAAGTGGTGCTGGTGAACTCAAACCCCGCCACGATCATGACCGATCCTGAGCTTGCAGATCGTACCTACATTGAGCCGCTGACCCGCGAATACGTCGAAGAGATCATCCGCATAGAGACCGAGATGCTGGTTGCGAAACCCGGCTCGGGCAAGTTTGCTCTGTTGCCCACGGTTGGTGGACAGACAGCCCTCAACCTTGCAGTGGATCTCGCCGATGCCGGCATTCTCGACCGCTATAACGTCGAGCTTATCGGAGCCAAGCTCGAGGCCATCAAAAAGGCCGAGGACCGCCTGCTCTTCAAGGATGCAATGATCCGCATCGGCCTCGAAGTCTCAAAATCCGCGTTGGTGAACAACCTGCGCGATGGCATCGACTTCGCTGGGAAGATTGGCTTTCCTGTGCTGATCCGCCCGAGCTTCACACTGGGCGGTTCGGGCGGCGGCATCGCCTACAACCGCGAAGAGCTGATGGAGATTCTCTCCCGCGGCATCGATCTCTCTCCCGTGCACGAATGCCTCATTGAAGAAAGCGTGCTGGGCTGGAAGGAATACGAGCTCGAGGTCATGCGCGACCTGGCCGACAACGTCATCATCATCTGCTCCATTGAGAACTTCGACCCCATGGGCGTGCATACGGGCGACTCCATCACCGTTGCGCCGGCGCAGACCCTTACCGACCGCGAATACCAGAAGATGCGCGATGCAGCGATTGCGGTGATGCGGGAGATCGGCGTCGAGACCGGCGGATCGAACGTGCAGTTTGCCGTGAATCCCGTCGATGGCCGCATGACAGTGATCGAGATGAACCCGCGCGTTTCGCGATCCTCGGCGCTCGCGTCGAAGGCAACGGGTTTCCCGATTGCGAAGATTGCGGCCAAGCTCGCCGTCGGCTACACGCTCGATGAGATTCCCAACGACATCACGCGGAAGACGCCCGCATGCTTTGAGCCGACGATCGATTACGTGGTTGTCAAGATACCCAAGTGGCAGTTTGAAAAGTTCCCCGGCGCCGACGATGTGCTCGGCCCGCAGATGAACTCCGTTGGCGAAGTGATGGCCATCGGCCGCACTTTCAAGGAAGCGCTCATGAAGGCCTGGCGCGCGCTTGAGACCGGCAAGAAGACCGGCGCCGAAGTGCTGGAACCTCGCCGCCTCACGCAGATGCTGGTAACGCCGAGGCCTGAGAGGCTCGGCTACATCCGCTTCGCCTTCGAGCGCGGCATGAGCATTCGCGAAGTGGCTCGCCTCACGGGGATGGACCCATGGTTCCTGCATCAGTTGCGCGAGATCACCATCGCACAGAAAACCATTGCCGGAACCTCGCCGGAAGAAATCTCCACCGAAGATCTTCGCAAACTCAAGCGGTACGGCCTGAGCGACGAGCGCATCGCGACGGAGTGGAAGCTCGGAGGCCACGAGGGCGTGCGGCAGGTGAGGGAACTGCGCGAAGCAAGAGGAATCCGCCCGGTCTTTAAACTCGTCGACACCTGCGCCGCAGAATTCGAATCGATGACGCCCTACCTCTACTCGACTTACGACGAAGAGGATGAAGCGCCGCCGACTGACAGGTCCAAGATCATTATTCTTGGCTCGGGCCCGAATCGCATTGGCCAGGGAATCGAGTTTGACTACTGCTGCTGCCACGCCTCGTTCGCACTCAAGGAAGACGGATACGAGACGATCATGGTCAACTGCAACCCTGAAACCGTCTCGACCGACTACGACACGAGCGACCGCCTCTACTTTGAACCGCTCACCCTCGAAGATGTTCTTGCCGTCTACAACCATGAAGCGCAATCGGACGCGAAGATCGGCATGATCGTGCAATTCGGCGGGCAGACGCCGCTGAATCTTGCCGGTCACCTGCGCCGCGCGGGTGTGCCCATCATCGGAACATCGCCTGAGTCGATCGACCTTGCTGAGGATCGCAAGCGTTTCGGCAAGCTGCTCGAAGACATGAAGATTCCGCAGCCCGCCGGTGGCACCGCCATCAGCGTCGACGAAGCACTGGCTGTGGGTGAGCGCGTCGGCTACCCCGTTCTGGTTCGCCCCAGCTACGTGTTGGGCGGCCGCGCCATGGTCATCGCGTATGACGCTGCGGGCGTCTCGCAGTACATGCGCGAAGCCGTCGAATACTCGCAGGAGCGGCCCGTACTGATCGATCACTTTCTTGAAAACGCAATCGAAGTGGACGTGGATGCACTCTGCGATTCGGAAGACGTCGTGATTGCCGGCATCATGCAGCACATTGAAGAGGCGGGCATTCACTCCGGAGACTCATCGTGCGTGCTGCCCTCGGTGAGCATTCGCGAAGAGACGCTTGAAACGCTTCGCACCTATACGCGCAGACTTGCCCTGGCCCTCAAGGTCGTTGGGCTTGTGAACCTGCAGTTTGCCATCCAGCGCGATGCCAACGATCGCGATCAGGTGTTTGTCATCGAGGTGAACCCTCGCGCTTCACGAACTGTGCCTTACGTCTCGAAAGCAACGGGCATTCCTCTCGCGAAGATCGCTTCGCGCCTGATGACAGGACAAAAGCTGAAGGAGCTGCTGCCGCAGCAACTCGCAAGTGGCAAAGACCTTGACGTGGGGTCCTATTTCTATGTGAAGTCGCCGGTCTTTCCCTGGTCCAAGTTTGCCGGGGTTGATACTGTCCTCGGGCCAGAGATGAAATCCACCGGCGAAGTGATGGGCGTGGCGTCAAACTTCGGCGAGGCCTTTGCCAAGGCCCAGTTGTCCGCCGGACAGATACTGCCCACGTCCGGCACCGTCTTCTTCAGCGTCAACGATCATGACAAGCAGGCCGCAATCGATCTTGCTCGGCGCTACGTGCAGCTTGGTTTCAAGCTCGTGGCCACCGAAGGCACCGCCAACGTTCTCGAGGGCGCGGGAATGGCAGTTGAACGTGTCTTCAAGGTGAAGGAGGGCCGCCCCAACATCGTCGATCTCATCAAGGGCGAGCGCATTCAGCTCATCATAAATACGCCCCGCGGCCAAGAAACGTTTTTCGACGAGAAGGCGATTCGCCGTGCTGCTGTGCTGGCACGTGTTCCTACCATCACCACCATCGCCGCGGCGCAGGCTGCAGTGGAAGGGATAGCCGCGAACCAGAAGCGCCAGACCACCGTCTACGCGCTACAACAACTGCACAAGGGGAACGAGCCGGCACGGGCCTAATCACGGGGCCTGATCCGCGATTCATGTGCGTGCGGACAAATTTCCGCCGTTGAAGCGGCCAAAATGTCGAGCGGAGCCAAGACCGATCAGAAGGACGCCAAGGCCCAGGGCGACGATGTCACTGATGGACTTGAACTGGAAGTTCCCAACCTGGACGACAAGCACATAGCTGAGGACCCCGTTGAGAAAGCCCCACAATACGTTCACGGTGGCTGACGATAGCCCTTCGCCCGGCGGTTTCGCGAAGGGACTCTGGAACGGTCGTCCCATCATGCCGCTCACAAAATGCGGGACCGCGTTTGCCAGGAAGGCGCCACCAAAGAAATAAGACAAGAGATAAAGCCAGTTCATCCACGCGCTCCATTTTGTAAGCAGATAGATCACTTGCAGTGACGAGCCGGTTTCTTCCAATCTTGGGAAGACGTCAGAGTCGCTGTGCTCGTGGACTGCATGCCGCGCGCCGGTCGTCGCGTCAGTCGCGAGCGATATACAGTTTATCTGCACGACATGCATAGTGAGTGGTTCGGTTCTACAATCAAAAGATGCTGATCGAAGGCATCTTTGCTGCTGTCACCACTCCGTTCTATCCGGATGAGCGCGTTTACTTTCGGAAGCTTGAGGCCAATATTGCACGCTACTCGCGCAGCCTGCTGGCTGGCATGGTTGTGCTGGGGTCTACCGGCGAAGCGGCCGCACTGAACGACGACGAATCGCAAGCCGTGCTGCAGACCGCAGCCGAAGCTGCGGCACCGGAAAAAGTTCTGATTGCCGGCGTCGGCCGCGAGAGCGCCAAAGCGACCTTGGAGCTTGCCGAAGCCGCAGCAGAACTTCAATACGATGCCGTGCTCGTCCGCACGCCCACCTACTACTCGCCGCAGATGACGCCCGAAGTTGTGCGAAACTATTTCCGCAGCGTCGCCGACCGTTCTCCGCTGCCGATGCTGCTCTACAACATTCCCAAGTTCGTGCCCTACCAGATCCCGGTGGAGATGGTGGCCGATCTCGCGCAACATCCAAACATCATCGGCATCAAGGACTCAACCGGCAGCATGGATCGAATCAAGGCGCTCACCGCCGCAACCTCCGGCGCGCCGCGTCACACCGTCCCCGTCACGCCCATCTTTGAGGCAGTCACACAACGCATGGCGCACCGCGCTCCGGTCAGCTCCGGCACCTCCACCTTCGTGGCTCTTGGTAACCTCGCCGGCGGCGCGGCAGTCGCCGCAGCACCACCGCAGGCGCAGATTAAGATGCGGAGCAGGGAAGTTGGCTTCCAGGTTCTGACAGGCTCAGCATCCACGGTTCTCGACTCAATCGAAGTCGGCGCTGCGGGCGCCGTCCTCGGCTTCGCGGCCTGCGCGCCGCAGGCATGCCAGGAGGTCTACTTGGCATGGAAAGATCACGATTTGAAGCTGGCGCGCGAGAAGCAGGAACGGATCGATCTGCCCAACCGACGCATCACAGGTGAGCTTGGTGTCAGCGGCATCAAGTATGCATGCGACTTTAACGGCTACTATGGCGGCCATCCGCGCCTGCCGCAGCTCGCTCTCACGGCCGAGCAGAAGAGAGAAGTCGAGGCGCTGCTGGCTGAGATTCGCAACTGACGAATTCGCATCCACTTAGCACATGTGCGATTTCTGACCGCCCGTTCAGGGCAGCCGTATTGAGGATTCCCGGGACGGATAGTCAGGAGGTGTCGTTGGTTCAAGTGGACAAAGCGCTGGTGGCAATCGGAGCGATCCTGGTCGTCGTGGGCGCCCTACTCCTTCTCGCCGACCGACTTGGTATCCCACTAGGGCGGCTGCCCGGTGATTTTTCCTACCGCGGCCGGAACGTCTCCTTCTTTTTTCCGCTTGCAACGTCCATCCTTATCAGCATCCTGCTGTCGCTTGTTCTGTACCTCATCTCGCGATTCCGCAGGTAGAGTCTCTCGACCGGGCCTTCGGGGCTGCCCCCCCCCCAATCCAGCCTCACCTATCAGCGAGCCTGCGGAGGAGGCCGACCCGCACCTGTGGAAGCCTGTGGATACGCAATGTCCGATAACAGGTATTCTGTTATCTACGATTGGCCAGTTTTCAACAAGCACGGGACCCTTTGTTTATGCAGCCTTCCGGGAGATTCCGCGTATGCGAGAGCGCCCTTCCGGCTTTGAAGGTTCGGGTAAACGCGGGAGATAAATTGGGACCAATTGGTGCGCGGTGCCCTGAACTTGCAATCGAACCTGGCATGCAAGACTACATGCTCAAAGCGCGTCTACATCTTGTAGCGGCCCATGTCCTCGTCGTTCAGCCCTTCGAGCCAGCCGCGCAACTGCTCGGCGGTCGGACCTTCGGGTGGTCCCGAAGTGTTTAACTTGGCCGACTGCATCACCTGCTCGGAGACGTAGATCGGGCAATCCGCGCGCAGTGCCAGCGCGATCGCGTCCGAGGGCCTTGCATCAACTGTGAGCCGATCC
>JBATYG010000732.1:0-1527 GCA_049673945.1 Occallatibacter sp. | reverse complement strand
TCGTGAAGACCGTGCACGCGAAGTACGGCGGGGTGGAGGTAGTCGCGAAGAGGCTCTCGGGTCACGTCGATAATGCAGTCTTTCCCGGGATCGCGGTGAATATCGAGATGATTCTTGCGACGCCGGCGAAGGCCCGCGGCCCGGTTCCCGTGATTCTGGATCTGGCCTTCGACAAGGACTTCGACGATGCCGTAGCGAGTGTTGAAGCGGGCACGCAGTTCACGCCTGGACCGTGGGGCGTGGATTGGCAGCCGGTCTTCGATCGTGGGTGGGGATTCGCGATTCTCAAGTCGACGAGCGTACAGGCTGACGATGGCTCCGGTCTGACTGAGGGAATTATCGGGTTGATGAACAAGGGCCAGCCGCGCAGTCTTGATGACTGGGGCGTGCTGAAGGCATGGGCCTGGGGAGCGAGCCGCGCGCTCGATTACTTCGAGACAGACAAGGCAGTGAATGCAAAACGGGTGGGCATTGCCGGCCACTCGCGCTTCGGCAAAGCCGCGCTGGTTACGATGGCGTACGATCCGCGTTTCGTGGTCGGCTATATCAGCTCCTCGGGCGAGGGAGGGGCAAAGCTCTACAGACATATCTACGGCGAGCAGATGCCGAACGTGACGTCACATTCGCTCTATCACTGGTTCGACGGGAACTTTCTGCGTTATGGCGGGCCGCTGACGGCCGGCGATCTGGCGGTGGACAACCACGAACTGATTGCTCTCGTCGCGCCGCGGCCGTTGTTCATCGGCGGCGGAGCCAGCACAGGCGACGGCTACGCCAACCCCAAAGGAGATGCGTGGGCCGACGCGAAGGGCATGTTTCTGGCTGAAGTAGCGGCGGGGCCGGTCTATCGGTTGACAGGCGCGAAGGATTTGGGCACCGCAGTCTCCCCTCCGGTTGGAACCGCTATCGTTCAGGGCGATTTGGCCTGGCGGCAGCATGAGTTCGGCCACACGCCCGCGCCGAATTGGCCTGTGTTTCTGGAGTTCGCAAGCCGCTATCTCGATACACCCTAGAGCACCAGCGCGAGGGCGAAGCCGTCGTAGCCCTTGCCGCAGACGGTCTGCAGCACGGTGGCGGAGAGGCGCGGCTCGGCGGCGACAAGCTCGGTGAAGCGCCGAACGCCCTGGATATTCGGATCGGGATTGTCAGGCTCGATGACCTTGCCGTCGCGCACGACATTGTCCGCAAAGATGACGGTGCCGGGCCGCGCGAGCTGGAGCGAGAGCTCGAGATATTCGGGATAGCCTGACTTGTCCGCATCAATGAAGATCAGGTCGAAGGGCTTGGCACCGCCGGCGATCATGGCACGTAACTGGTCAGCGGCGGGGCCGACGCGGAGGTCGACGCGACGGAGCACGCCTGCGTTCCTTAGATTTGCGCGCGCTATCTCGGCGTGACGCGGGTCCAGCTCGAGCGAAACCAGCCTGCCGCCCCTAGGCAGAGCGCGCGCCAGCCAGAGCGTGCTGTAGCCGCCGAGGGTGCCGAGCTCGAGAACGCGTTTGGCGCGGGTGATGCGCACCAGCAGAT
>JBATYG010000731.1:0-3101 GCA_049673945.1 Occallatibacter sp. | reverse complement strand
CAACGAGGCAATCTGCGCGGGATTGAATGAGATGGAGCGGGAACAGTTGACAGCAATCCTCGAAAAGATCGCCGCCGCCCAGCACCTGACAGCCGGGGTCCACCCTGGCTACCGCGACATGGGCGAGCGCAGGCGCGAAGCGGGAACCGGAACAGAGCAACCGGCCAAGTGAACCGTTCGCACAACCGGTTTGCGCCAGCAGTAATTCAAGTCTCTCGAGCGAGCGGCGAAGAGAAGGTTGAGTGATGTTCAAGAAACTTAAAACTTAAAAGCGAAATTGCTGCAAACGAATAGTCTCCTGTTGCCGAAATCTTGATATTCTCGGCCTAAGCATGCGACTTTTCCTCTTCCTGCTCTGCGGTCTGCTCTGCTGCGGGCCTGCATTCCTCTATGCGCAGCAGCGCACAGCAGAGTCTGGGGCAGAGATTGCCGCTTCCGCAGCCTCTTTGCCCTACGCGCCCACGCCCAGCGTCTCGCAGGAATCCCAATCGAGCGCGGGGCCACCGGCTGCGTCCTCGGTACCTCCGGCCGGCGCCGAAGAGCCCGGGCGAGGGGGTACGGCGCAGCAGCAGATCCGGGAGCAGAAAAATCAGCGCATCCTTGGGATCTTCCCTGCCTTCAACATCTCTTATCGCGACAACGCGGTGTCTTTGACCGCGAAAGAGAAGATGAGCCTCGCGTTTAGCAGCGCAATCGATCCGGTAACCTTTGCCGGGGCATTTCTCGTGGCCGGGTGGGGCGAACTTGTCAACGCAGACGGCGACCGCGGCTTCGGTTGGGGCCTGGAGGGTTATGCCAAGCGCTCAGGCGCCAAATATGCCGACTCATTTGACGGGACAATGATCGGCAACGGCATTCTGCCGTCGCTTCTGCACCAGGATCCGCGCTACTTTCGCCGCGGCTATGGATCGATCACCAAGCGTACCTTCTACGCCATGAGCACTTCTTTTATCTGCAAACATGACGTGACGCGCCGCTGGGAGCCGAACTACTCCAACGTCGGGGGCAATCTCGCGTCGGGCGCGATCTCAAACCTCTACTATCCCGCTTCAGGCAAGTCTGGCTGGGGAACCACATTCGAGAACGGCATGGTGGTGACAGCGGAAGGCTCGCTCGGCGCGGTCTTCCAGGAGTTCTGGCCCGACATTTCGCGCAAGATTCTTCATAGAGACCCCACCCGGGGATTGGATACGCAGCTCGCGACTGGGCAAAGAACAAAGCGTGAGGAGAAAGTTGCTGACCAACGGTAACTTCCCCGAACCCTGAGACGCTTCATTTTCGTCTAAGATTCAAGCTGGTCCCATTTTGTCCGTTTTCTATTTCCGGAGGCGTTTTGCGTCTTTTTCTTGCTCTTTCGTTGGCCCTTGCAGCCGCGCCGCTGGTCGCGCAGCAACAGGCCTCAGGCGGGATAGCGGTTACAGCGGACCAGGCTCCGGCACAGCCACAAGAGCAAACCGGACAGGCCCAGAAGCTGGATACCGTTCAGCCGTCGCAGCCCAATGCACAAAATCTGCCCGAGGCCCCGGGCGGATCCGGACCTAAGTCGCGGATTGAGCCGTCGAAGCAGCAGCCCAAGCGCATCCTGGGCATTATGCCCAACTTTCGCGCAGTGAGCGCCGGCGAGATTCCCCCTCCGCCCACGCCAAAGCGTGCGTTCAAGATCGCAACGCAAAACAGCTTCGACTACTCTTCCTTTGTCTTCGTGGGAGCTACGTCCCTGCTGGCCGAGGGAACCAACGCGCATCCCTCGCTCGGCAAGGGCCCGGCCGGATACTGGAACTACTATTGGCGCGGCTTTCTCGACAAGACGGACGGCAACTACATGGTCATCTTCGCGATGCCCACGATCTTTCACGAGGATGTGCGCTACTACGCCAAGGGCGAAGGCGGCATCTTCAAGCGCGGCATTTATGCAAGCTCGCGTGTGCTGATCACGCCCAACTACCACGGCCACGACACCTTCAATGCCTCTGAGATTGTGGGCCGTGGCATTGCGCAGGCCGTTTCCATCTCGTACTACCCCAGCAAAGACCGCACCGCCGGCGAGCTTGCCGAGAAGTACGGCTACGCGTTGGGACGCGATGCGCTGACAAGCATTTTCCGCGAGTTCTGGCCCGACATCGCCGTGCACGCTCTGCATCGTCATCCGTGATCTGCCGATTTGCCTTCGCCGTGCGGCGATTGCAATACTTGCGGCATCGAGTGAAATCCCGCCGGGCCGGAGATTGCTGCAATGCGCGTGCGCACCCGTGTCTGTTCGATCGCTTCCCTTTTGCTGTTAATCTGCGTCACCAAGGCGCCTGCCCAGCCGGCGGCACAGGACGGCAGCGGCACCTACTCGACCGGCAGCTATCGCAATCTCTTCGCGGAAGACGGGCACTCGCGGCGCAGCGTGCACCGCAAGATCGAGGCGGCCTACAAGCAGCTCTTTCATGGCGATCGGCAAACGCAGGCCATTGCCTTTGCCGCCGGCCGCAACGCCAATGGGCCGCTGATGTATGTCACCGACTGGGCCAATCACGACGTGCGCACCGAAGGCATGTCCTACGGCATGATGATCGCAGTCCAGCTCGGGAAGAAAGCCGAGTTCGACGCCCTGTGGAACTGGGCGATGACTTATATGTACATCCCGGATCCGAAGGCGCCCAGCTACCAGTTCTTTGCATGGTCCTGCAAGACCGGCGGCACACATAACTCAGAAGGCGCGGCGCCAGATGGCGAGTCGTATTTCGCGATGGCATTGTTGTTCGCCGGCAACCGCTGGCCCGGCGGTCATGGCATCTACGACTACCACGCACAGGCGGAAAAGCTGCTGACCGCCATGGTGCATCGCGCGGTAATCACTGCACCGGGCAAGCATGGACCGCACGCCGTCGGGCCGATGATGAATCCCGATCCGCCCATGATCCTGTTTGTGCCGGAAGTGATGCCCGAGCCCTTCACCGACCCCTCGTATCATCTACCCGCCTTCTATGAGCTGTGGGCGCGCTGGGGACCGCAGGAAGACCGTGCCTTCTGGGCGCACGCCGCTGAGGAAAGCCGCGCCTTCTTCGTGAAGACAACCAATCCGGCAACCGGCCTTGCACCGAGCTATGCCAACT